>CALRLS020000009.1:0-28767 GCA_943368815.1 Cyanobium sp. NIES-981 | reverse complement strand
CTAATGCACCGGTACGCCCTAATGCGCCTGCACCGATGAGCGTTTTAGGCAGATTTCAGGATTTTGTACTCTTCAAAGGAACTATCAATAATGTAGTTTCAGGCGGAAGATTCAGTAATGACTGGACACTGCCCGCTCAGGAAGTAGATAAAATGAAAGCTTCCGGCGTGGTTGTTTTTAAGTGATAATTCAGATTTTATCAGAATATACGAGCATTGTTCCGGATATAATTTTCCGGAACAATGCTCGTTTTAGTTTTGTGTATTTCAAAATTTTGGCATTAGATTTGACTTATTTGGAGAAATTCTTGTAGCTTTGCAACCCTAAATGAGAAAAAACTCTTACATATCACGTTCTTTTGGGCTCATCATGTTCATGATGGTGGTTCTGACGAGTGTCTTAGGTAAACAGATATGCCACGCACATTCTAACGAGGCCCCTGTTGAGACTAAGAAGTCAGCACAGAAAAAGTCAGAGAAAGAAGAGCAGTCTAAAGAAAGACCTGTTGTAAGCGAATTATCTTTAGAAGTAGTTGTTCCGAGTCATGCCTTCGATTTCGGGCATTATGCAATCATTTTACCTCAGCCGCAAATTATTTATGTAATTGTTGAGACATCTGTCAAAACTGTTACAAAACCGCTTTACAGGCTATCATATTTCGAAAAATTGTTCGAGCATTATATTGCTCCCAATGCCCCATAGGTTTCTGACCCTGCATAAGGGTATCTCCTTATTTTTATTCATGAGTCCTTCATGAGTTTTTTATTCAATTCAATTTTATTTCTTAAATATTCCCTATAATGAACAACAGAGGAGGAATTATAGCGCTTTTTGTGGCATTCCTGACACTAAGTGCTTACTTTTTATTACGTACCTGGAAAGCAAACGACATCAGAAAAGACGCTACGGCATTTGCTACTGATAAAACAGGTAAAATCGATTTTGCTAAAAAACAAAGATACATTGACTCTTTGTGGAAACAACCCGTATTTCTGGGAACAACAACAGAAGACCTAACCAGACAGGAATTAGGCTTAGGCCTTGACCTGCAAGGGGGTATGAGTGTGATTCTGGAAGTATCTCCTGCTGAAATCGTACGTTCTTTGGCTGGAGGTTCAAGAGATCCTAAAGTAGCAACTGCTATTGCCAACGCACAAAAAAGAGCAGTTACAAGCAGCACAAATTTTGTTGATTTATTTGCAAGCGAATTCAAAAAACTCGCACCTGATGCAAAACTGGCTTCGGTGTTCTCAAACAGTTCAAATCGTGGTACTTTAAGCCTTGAGTCTTCTGACAACCAGGTAATAAGCTATATCAAGAAAGAAGTAGATGGCGCTTTCGACCGTGCTTTTAGAATTATTCAGACACGTGTCGATAAATTCGGGGTAGCCAATCCTAACTTACAAAGACTATCAGGTACCAACCGTATTCAGGTAGAATTACCGGGAGTTGATAACCCAGACCGTGTACGTAAATTATTATCAGGCGCTGCAAAACTTGAGTTTTGCGAAGTATATACCATGCAGGAAATCGCCCCTTCTTTTGATGGTTTGGCCGGTGTCTTATTGCAAATGGATATTGATGCAAAAAGCAAAACAACCACCGCAGCTAAAAAAGATACTACAGCTACAGCCACAGCAGCAAGCGCGGATACTTCTAAAAACAGCCTGAGTGCCCAATTATCAGGTGGTGGTGCAAAAGGTGATACTACCAAAAAAGATTCAACTGCTTTGGCTCAACGTCAGAACAATGCTTTCAGTAATCTTTTCATTCCGACAGGTTATGGTGTAGCTGTACGTACAAAAGACGTAACACGTGTAAAGGAAGTAATGGCCCGCTCAGATGTTCGTGCTTTATTCCCTGCGAACGCAAGTTATGTTTTCGATATTAAGCCACGTCCGAACGGCACAAACGTGAACGAGGAAGTCGTGGATATGTATTTTGTAAAAGACCTTGGCAAAGCACCTTTAGAAGGAGATGTGGTTACAAACGCCAGTCAGGATTATGATGATAGCGGAAAAGCGGAAGTTGTAATGCAGATGAATGCTGAAGGCGCAAGAAAATGGAAAGCCCTTACTGGCGCCAACATTGGTCGCCCGATTGCTATCATTCTTGATAACTATGTGTACTCTGCACCAAACGTAAACAGTGAAATTTCAGGTGGTCGTTCAAGTATTGCAGGTAACTTTACTGTAGAAGAAGCACAGGATTTGGCAAACGTACTGAAAGCCGGTAAATTACCTGCTCCAACTAATATTATCTCTGAAGACATCGTAGGTGCTACAGTAGGTTCTGAGGCTGCACAGGCTGGTATTATCTCTTCTCTTATAGGTTTGTTGATAGTATTAGGCTTTGTATTGATTTATTATAACAAAGCCGGTGTAATTGCTGACATCGCCCTTATTATCAACTTATTCCTGTTGTTAGGGGTAATGGCATCATTTGGCGCTACATTGACACTACCGGGTATTGCAGGTATGGTATTATCGGTAGGGGTATCTGTCGATGCCAACGTATTGATTTATGAACGTATCAAAGAAGAGCTGGCATTAGGCAAATTGTTTAAGGATGCAGTAAGAGACGGATTTAAAAATGCGATGTCATCAATCATTGATTCCAACGTAACGACGCTTATCACAGGGGTGGTATTATTTGCATTCGGTACGGGTCTGATTCTTGGTTTCGCAACTACGCTTTTGATTGGTATCTTCACCTCATTATTCTCAGCTATATTTATTTCGAGATTATTGTTCGAATATTACATTGGCAAAGGGAAAACCATCTCGTTTACGACAAAATGGTCAGAGAAACTATTCAAAGACTCTAAGTTCGACTTCGTTTCGAAACGTAAAATATATTATACTATATCAAGTGCCATTATTATTGCGGGTGTTATTTCTATTGCAGTAAAAGGCTTTGGTTTAGGTGTGGATTTCTTAGGAGGTCGTACTTATATTGCCAAGTTTGAGAAAACTGTTAATACTGAAGATATCGAAAAAGCTTTGAAACCAACTTTCGAAGGTCAGGCGATTGAGGTAAAAACTTTCGGTGGCTTTGACCAGGTGAAAATTACTACACCTTATAAAATCGAAAATACCGATACAGATGTTGAAGATAAATTACAATCTGATGTAAACAAAGTTTTAACTAACGTAAATGGTAATTCAGGTAAAGTAGTAAGTTCGTCTAAAGTTGGGCCAACCATTGCTAACGATGCTATATGGGGTGCCGTAAAAGCGGTATTACTATCGATTATTCTGGTATTTGCTTATATCTATATCCGATTCCGGAAACTGGCCTTTGGTTATGGAGCAGTAGTAGCTTTGTCTCACGACGTACTCATTATACTTGGGGTATTCTCTATCCTGCGCGGTTGGCTTCCATTCTCTTTAGATGTTGACCAGGCTTTTGTAGGTGCTGTATTGACAATCATGGGTTACTCTATGAATGATACGGTCGTGGTATTTGACCGTGTACGTGAATACTTAGCTGAAAAACGTGGTGTAAGAGAAGATATTCCAACCGTTATCAACAATGCCTTGAACAGTACATTGAGTAGAACAGCCGTAACAGGTTTCTCTACCTTGCTTGTACTATTAGTATTATTGATTTTTGGTGGTGAAACCATACGTGGCTTCGTATTCGCTATGTTTATCGGTGTAATCGTAGGTACTTACTCTTCGTTATTCGTAGCCACGCCAATCGTAGTAGATGGTATGCAACGTGATATCAGAAAAGAAGACGAAAAACTGGCAGCTGCTCCGGTAGTAGTTGAAACTAAAAAATCTAAAAAGTCTTGATAGACACAGTATTGTATAAAATAAGCCCTGACTTGCGAAGGTCAGGGCTTATTTTATATATGTCATTACTGTTTTATACCTGATTTTCTGCAATTTCTATCAACTGATTGATATGTGTAATAATCTTCGTGTCCGGTCTGGTTTCTAAACCCTGGCCGATTACCTGATAGCCTGTGAGCAGAATCCGGGCATTCTGAAATCTGCTTTCTAATTTACTAACATAGGACTGTGTCTCGTCTTGTGCAGGTGTTGAAGTAATAGCAGTAAAAATAAAATCAGGTTTTTGAGATTCACAGACAAAAACAAGTTCACTAAAAGGTAATGTCTGACCAAGATAAATAACCCGATGATTACGGGCTTTTAATATATAGCAGGCAAAAAGGAGAGAAAGCTCATGCAACTCACCATCCGGCAGGTATAACACAAATTTTTTTGATTGAGGATTTAGTCGCATCACCAGTCCGTCAATGGCTACAATCAATTTCTGCCGGATCAGATTAGAAATAAAATGTTCTTGCCCAGGGCCAATAGAGCCGGTTACCCACAAAATTCCGATTCTGCTTAAAAATGGATAAATGATATTAATCATCAGGTCTTCAAACCCGAATTTCAGGATATTGATAGCCATGGTTTTCTCAAACTGAGCTTCGTCCAGGTCAATCATGGCAATTGTCAAAGCATGAATCTGGTCCGGATAAGTATGTTCTTTTTCAGAAATACTAATGACTTCTTTTGATAGCTTTTCAGGAGAGAACTTAGCAATTTCAGAGATTTTATATTCATGTTCTTTGAGTAGCGCAATGTTTAGTACAAGTTTCAGGTCCTGTTCATCGTATATACGTATATTAGTTTCTGATCTTTTAGGAGTAATAATATTATAACGCTGCTCCCAGATTCGGAGGGTATGAGCCTTAATACCAGATAGATGCGCTAAATCTCGTATGGAGTAGTTGCTCATTATTGTGTTAGGGTTTTCAATGAAGATGATGTCTTAAAAAGGTTCATATTTATAACAGAAAAGGGATGAAGTTGTTTAAAAATTTAATGCCTCGGTGTTTATATGTTTAAGCAGCTTTAAAGATAATGAATAAAATTGCGTAATTTTGCACCCTGATATTGAAAGGATGATTATTCTTTTCAATTATAAATAATTTTTAAAACGAATACTATGACTACCGATCAATTGAAGGAGTTAAAAGCCAGAGTAGCGGCTTTAAGGGGGTATCTTTGACTACGATAGCAAGAAAGAACAATTAGATGACCTCGAAAACCAGACTGCCCAACCGGAGTTCTGGACAGATGCTGAAAAAGCTGAAAACGTAATGAAACAGGTTCGTGCCCTAAAAGGTTGGACAACTAGCTACGAGAAGGCTGAAAGTGCCTTAGGAGACCTTGAAACTTTGTTTGAATTTTATACAGCAGGTGAGGCCACTGAAGAAGAAGTAGACGAAGAAGGCAAGAAATTTGACGAAATACTCGAAGAGTTGGAGTTGAAAAAGATGCTTTCTAACGAAGAAGACCAGCTTAGTGCAATTATTGAAATAAACGCAGGTGCAGGCGGTACTGAAAGTCAGGACTGGACAAGTATGCTAATGCGTATGTATATGATGTGGGCCAATAAAAAAGGCTATAAAGTATCGGAGCTTGATTTTCAGGATGGAGATACTGCAGGCGTAAAATCGGTTTCTTTACAGATTGAAGGCCCGATGGCTTATGGTTTTCTGAAATCAGAAAATGGTGTGCATCGACTGGTAAGGGTTTCACCTTTCGACTCGAACGCCCGTCGCCATACCTCTTTTGCTTCGGTTTACACGTATCCTTTGGTGGATGACTCAATACAAATTGAAGTAAAAGATGCCGATATAGAAATCCAGACTTCGCGTTCTGGTGGTGCAGGTGGACAAAATGTCAATAAAGTAGAAACAAAAGTACAGTTGACACATAAACCTTCAGGTATTGTTATTGTTTGTCAGGTAGATCGTAGCCAACATGCTAACCGTGAGCGAGCTATGCAGATGTTAAAGTCTAAACTATACCAATTGGAAGTTGATAAACGTAATGCTGCCAGAGCAGAAACAGAAGCAGGAAAGATGAAAATTGAGTGGGGGTCACAGATCCGGAGTTATGTATTAGACGACCGCCGGGTTAAAGACCACCGTACCAATATTCAGACATCAAATACTGAAGCAGTTTTAAATGGTGATATTGATGAGTTTATCAAAGGCTTTTTAATGGCAAGCTAAGATGTGCCCGTTTTAAACAAAAATCCCCGTAATGTTATGTTACGGGGATTTTTGTTTTATTTAGATTTAGCTGGTTTAGCTTTTTCAAATGTATGGGTTGAGTAATACTCTGCATCTTTTTTGCCCTTGGTAAGTGCATAATAAAGAACACCAATACCTAAAAGAACAGCAGGAATACTCAGGATTTGCCCCATATTTAAAGTCATGCTGTTTTCAAACTCTTCCTGGTTTTCCTTTAAGAATTCGTAGAAAAAGCGTAAGGTAAACACCCAGATAAGGAATATACCCAACAAAAGCCCATGAGGCATTTTCTCTTTCATCCGGTTCCACAAGTAAAACAACAGCCCGCAAAGAATCAGACATGAAAGTGCCTCATATAATTGAGCCGGATGACGTGTAAATGTCTCCGGAGTCATTACCATTGATTTATCAACCGGATTTATACTGAATGTGTTGAATCTGAAAGCCCAGGGCACGTTACTTTGTTTCCCAAGAATCTCATGGTTCATCAGGTTTCCTAAACGGATAAATGCACCGCCCAAAGCAACAGTTATCACAACCCGGTCTGTTGTCCATAAAAAAGGCTGATCTTTATGTTTTCTGCCATAGATTAATAGCGCTGTAAGAATACCAATAGTAGCTCCGTGACTGGCAAGACCATTATATGGTGGCACAATCATATCAACCAGAAACTTACCGGGATTTTGAAGGAAACTATCAAATTCGTAGAAAAAATAATGACCAAAACGAGCACCTATGACTGTAGCGATAATCATTACAAATAAAAGGGTGTCGAGGTCTTTTTCTGGTTTATGTTCTTTTTTAAAAATATGAGACATAATCTGGTAGCCAAACAGGAAGCCGGAAGCAAACAGCAATCCATACCAACGCAGTTCAAAACTGCCGAGTTTCGCAATGATTGGATTGACATTCCAGGGAATTTCTAAAAATATCATGTTGCAGGTGTTTGATTTTTTCTCAAAATTATAAGTTTTATCCGATACATAGATGTAAAATTCGTAAATTGCGCCAGAAACTTCTACAGACTATCTATTGTTATACTACATACCCTTACAAATCGGGTGAATTTCATTGTACTAACAATATTTAACAATTACATTACTCTTTAGCAATCAGCCTGCATCAGGTTATGGCTTTAAATTATTTACTTGTTTATGAAAATAAATATCGGAATCATCGGGGGTGCAGGTTATACAGGGGGAGAACTATTAAGAATTTTACTGAATCACCCGAACGCTAACATAGTTTTTGTGAATTCGAAAAGCCAGGCAGGCAAACCTGTATATGCTACACACGGTGATTTATTGGGAGAAACAGACCTGAGATTTGCCGATGAGCAGGATTTCACCAAAGCAGATGTATTATTCCTGTGTTCAGGTCATAATGAATCAAAAAAGTTCTTAGCAGAAAACCTGATTCCTTCAAACATTAAGATAATTGACCTTAGCACCGATTTTCGGGATGAGAGTCAGGGCTTTGTGTATGGTTTACCTGAATTGCAAAAAGAGAGAATAAAGACAGCTACAAAAATTGCTAATCCAGGTTGTTTTGCAACGAGTATCGAGCTTGCTTTGCTGCCTTTAGCGCAGGCAGGGTTGTTAAAAGAAGATGTACACGTAAGTGCTATTACTGGTAGTACAGGAGCAGGACAATCGCTTTCAGCTACAACGCATTTCAGCTGGAGAAATAATAATATATCCATCTATAAGGCATTTACCCATCAGCATCTGAAAGAAATCAACCAAAGCATTAAATCTTTGCAGGCAGATTTCTCAAAAGCCATCAACTTTATTCCTTATCGTGGTAATTTCACAAGGGGCATCATGGCGAATCTTTATACGAAGTTTGATGGAACAATAGAAGAAGCTCAGGATTTGTACCAGAACTATTATGCTGCTCATCCTTTTACCTATCTAAGTGATGAAGCAGAAATAGATTTAAAACAAGTGGTAAATACCAATAAATGCATTCTACACCTCGAAAAACACGGTGATAACCTGTTAATAAGCAGTATTATTGATAATCTCACCAAAGGAGCATCCGGACAGGCTATACAGAACATGAATCTGATTTTTGGATTGGATGAAATAACCGGATTGAAATTGAAACCGGTTGGGTTTTAATATAGCTTCTTTACTTGATAATTTTATATACTTTCTGACTATTCTTAGCCTGAATAAGATAGATACCTTCAGGCCAGGCAGACGTATCAATAGTGTATTGGCTTTGTTTCTGTGCTGTATTCAACACACACTTTCCGACTATATTATAGATACTTATATTATCCGGAACTAATAGTTGGATATTAATTTGGTTCAGAAATGGATTTGGAAAAACCTTAATGTTTTCAGTTAAGTTTTCGGTAGATGTAACAGAAACCGCCACACTATTTGATATTATTTCATTGAATCCTTGTTGGCGTACCCGATAATAAGTGATTTCACTTAAAGGTGCCTGGCTGATAAAGTGATATTGATAAGTAAAACTTCCTTTGGCTGCTGTTTGGCTTAATTCAGTCCAGGTTTTTTCTTTGTCAGAACTGTACTCGACAATAAATCGATCTTCTAAATCGTCATAATTGGTTTGCCATTCGAAAGCAATACTATCTTTTTCTAACGCATATCTAAGCGAAATTCGTGAACACTCATAAAGCAGCTTTCTTTGGTCTAAATCGTCTAAAGAAGCATTAATAGCCTCTTTACTTCTTTTACTCCAGTTAGTAGAGCTGTAATTTGGTTGCATTAGCGATGCGCCTCCTCCATCCTCCCTGCCATCGTGCTGAGCACCAAAAACATGTCCCATTTCGTGGGAAGCTACCCATATTGATTGAGATGAATCAAGAAAACCCTTTATGATAAATGTTCCCATTCCGAGTTCATTTTGCATAGATTTAGCATAACCTATATAAATGCCCGAAAAATTTATGCCGGTTAATCCTATTACAATAAGAGATTTATGCTTTTTCCATACTTCTGGCTTTTGCCAGTTTGAATGTAAATCGGCAAGAGGTTCACTCAGGATTTTATTAGCATCGGTTGTCCAGGGTGAGGAGTCTTCATTGGTATAAATCATATGCCCGATTGCTTTGAAAACAATATCAGTCTTAAATGTAAAAGGAGAGAAAATAATTTGTATAATAGCAAGCCTCTTAAGATTTTCGGCTTCTAATTTAGCAATGTTAGCATCTGATAATATGTATTGCCTGTAATCACATACAAAGCCTACCGAAAACTCAACGCATATTGCCATTGCAGGAGATTTTACTCGGGCTTTAGCTGTATTGAGAGATTGTTGTGGAAAATAATAAGCACATATACTCTCCAAATCTCCGGGTTTGCTTATTTTTTGATAAGTATAAAAAGAATCATTTTGCGTATCTATACTCCAATATTCCTCGTTTTCTGAGAAAAAAAGCCCATAGAACTGCTTGTTAATGCTTGTAAGGTAATATTTCTGATTACCATTAATGGCTTCATACAGCTCTGCCTGGCTAGGACGTTCTCCTTCTGATGTATAGATTTTATCGTATTGCTTAATCTCACTCGGTCTGAATTGCAGATTAAGTTTTCGGTCAGGTAACTCAAGTTGTACTTCATGGCTGAAATCAGTACCTATTTGCTTTATTTGCCCGCTTACTAAAGTTTGAAAGCTGCTACTTTTTAATGATTTATCAGGCACAAATCTGATTATGATCTGAGATTTCGCGAGATTTGAGAAGCTTAAAATAAGGCTGGTTAATAAAACTTTTTTCATAGCAAAAGGATAGTTGAACAATATGAATAGGTAATTATAATCAAGATAAACAAATATAGAAAATCTTTATATAAACTATTCCTTTTAATAAAGTTTGTTCTTTTGTATGATAAAGTAAAAATGCCCATCTTCTTACAAAAGGAAGACGGGCTTTGGGATTATAAAGACAAATCTTTTACATCTTTAAAATATCTTCATCCACTTCCCCTGTTCTTTCATAACCATTTCTATAATCTCTCTTACAGCGCCTTTACCACCGTCTTTTGTAGATCGATAAAAAGCCACATCCTGAATTTCTTCTACGGCATCGGCAGGGCAAACAGATAGTACATTTCTGTGTTTCATGATTTCCCAATCCGGCAAATCGTCTCCCATATATACAGTTTGTTCGGCTACCAGATTATTATCTATCAGATACTGATCGAAAACAGAAAGTTTCTGGTCTGTTCTTACGCCTAAGAAAATATCTTTTATTCCTAAAGGTGAAAGTCTTTCTCTGACACTCTCTTCTTTTCCTCCTGAAATAATGGCTATGTTATAGCCAGACCGAACTGCCTTTCCCATAGCGTAGCCGTCTTTTACATTGAAAGTACGGGCTAACTCGCCCCCTCTGAGGGCTATTACGGTAGAGTCGGTTAGTACGCCGTCTATATCAAAAATGAAAGTAGTGATTTTACGAAGTTTAGATTTTAATTTCAGGTTCATGAAAAATTAAGGTGGTTTGAATCACAATATTCGTTTAAATTCGTTTAATTCATGGTAAATTTTAAAAAATAAATTCGTGCGCTCGTCTCTCCCTCAAAAACTTTATCTCCTATTATTCAAAAGTATTTATGGGAAAATAGCTATTGTATTATTGGGACTAATGATTTTACTGAATCTGCTTTTTCCTTTAAAAATCACTACCAGGTATTCAACACTTATCACTTCTTCTGATGGTACACTATTACATGCTTTTCTGAGCCCGGATGATAAATGGCGGATGTATGTCGAACTCAAAGAGATTACACCAATGCTTCGCAAGGCTATTATTACTAAAGAAGATAAGTATTTCTATTATCATCCGGGTGTTAATCCTATTGCCATCATCAGGGCATTATATAATAATGTTACCAAGGGGCGTCGTACTTCAGGTGCAAGTACTATTACCATGCAGGTAGTGCGATTGTTGTACCCGGGTGATAGAACCTATCTGAATAAGATTTCGGAGATAGGGAGGGCCATACAATTAGAGATATTTTACTCTAAAGAAGAAATTCTGCAAATGTATCTCAATCTTGTTCCTTATGGGTCTAATATTGAAGGCATCAAATCTGCCTCTTATTTATACTTCCAGAAATCACCTGATAGATTGAGTCTGGCTGAGGTAACAGCCCTGGCTATTATTCCTAATCGTCCTACAAGCTTGCAATTAGGTACCAAAAACCCGTTGATTGTGCAGGAAAGAAATAAATGGCTGGAGCGATTCAGGGATGAAAAGGCTTTTGAAGTTCAAACTATTAATAATGCCCTGAAAGAACCACTCAATGTGAGCCGCCACGAAGCCCCCAAAATGGTGCCGCATCTAGCACTAAGACTGAAGAAACAATATCCGGACGAACATACAATACAGACTTATATTAAACAATCCGTACAGGCAAAAGTAGAGCAGATTGTCGGGAATTATGCGAATCGGATTCGTGCGATGAATATCCATAATGCAGCCGTTGTGATTATTAACAACGAAACCATGCATGTAGAAACCTATGTAGGTTCGGCCAATTTTAATAACAAAACGGATGGTGGACAGGTAGATGGGATTCAGGCTATTCGGTCTCCCGGTAGTGCTTTAAAGCCTATTCTATATGCAACAGCTTTTGATAAAGGTATTATTACGCCTAAAAATATAATTAATGATGTGCCAACTAATTTCAGCGGATTTGAACCTGAAAACTTTGATAAGAAGTTCAACGGCAAGGTAACAGTTGAGTTTGCTTTGGCCAATTCGCTGAATATACCAGCCGTAAAAGTGGTAAGAGATTTAGGCAAGAAAGAATTAATAGAAGTACTGAAAAAAGCCAGTTTTCAGACCGTAAAGAAACAGGAGAAAGATTTAGGCTTATCAATAGTATTAGGGGGTTGTGGAGTAACACTTGAAGAAATGACACAAATGTATGCAGTATTTGCTAATGAGGGAAAATGGGAGAGGATAAGATTGAAAAAACAAGAGAAAGAGAATAGAAGCCCTTCATCCCTAATATCTCCTGAATCCTGTTTCCTGATTACGCAGATTTTATCCCAGATTAAGCGTCCTGACTTACCAAATAATTTTGATTATACTTATCGTCTGCCTAAAATCGCATGGAAAACTGGCACTTCTTTTGGCAAACGTGATGCCTGGAGTATTGGCTATAATAAGAAATATACGGTCGGGGTTTGGGTAGGCAACTTTTCAGGAGAAGGAGTTCCTGAATTGAGTGGTGCTGAAATAGCCACGCCACTATTATTCCAGATATTTAACAGTATTGATTATAACTCTACAAACGAATGGTTTCAACAGCCTAAAAATGTGGTATCCCGCCAGGTTTGTGCCGAATCAGGAGATTTACCGAATGAATATTGTAGCAATAAGATTCTGGATTATTCTATCCGGAATATCTCACATACCCATAAATGTGAGCATATTAAGAAGTTTTTCGTCAATTATGCTGAAACAATCAGTTATTGTACCCAATGCTTACCCATTGACGGGAATTATAAGGAGAAAAACTACGTGAATTATGCGCCCGAATTGATTAGCTTTTATGAATTGAAGCATGTGTTGTATGAGCGAATTCCGGTTCATAATCCAGCCTGCACCAGAGTATTCGGAGCAACTAATAATGCACCTGTAATTACTAATCCTAATGAAGGAAGCGAGTATTACGTAAATACTCAGGACCCGCAACAAATGCAACTGGCCTGTCAGGCGGCTAATGACGTAAAAGAAGTGTATTGGTATCTGAACGATAAGCTGCTCAAAAAAACAAAAGCCAATCAGCCTGTATTTTTTATACCAACAGCAGGTAGATTGAGGATTTCCTGTACAGATGATAAAGGCAGAAGTAGTACTATTTCGGTAACTATTAAAGCTGAATAAAAAAAGAGGAATTCTTGCGAATCCCTCTCTTATTATTGAAATATCTAATGCTATCAATAACGATACATTTCTGATTTGAATGGACCTTCTACTGCTACACCAATGTATGCGGCCTGGTCAACATTCAGTACATCTAATTTGGCTCCAACGTGGTCTAAATGGAAGGCAGCTACTTTCTCGTCTAATTGCTTAGGCAATACATATACTTTCTTCTCATATTTATCACTATTAGTCCATAGTTCTAATTGTGCCAATGTCTGGTTTGAGAACGAACAAGACATTACGAAAGATGGGTGACCCATCGCACAACCTAAGTTTACTAAACGACCTTCAGCAAGAATAATGATTTCTTTACCATCTATTTCATACATATCAACCTGTGGTTTGATTGTAGATTTTGTATGTCCGTAGTTTTTGTTCAACCAGGCCATATCGATTTCGTTATCGAAGTGACCGATATTACATACAACGGCTTTATCACGCATCGCTGTGAAATGACGGTCACGAATAATGTCGATGTTTCCTGTTGCTGTTACGAAGATATTAGCACGTTTAGCGGCTTCGTCCATTGTTACTACTTCGTAGCCATCCATAGCAGCCTGAAGTGCACAAATCGGGTCGATTTCAGTCACCAATACTCTACAACCTGCACCACGTAACGAATCTGCCGAACCCTTACCCACATCACCATATCCTGCTACAACAGCTACTTTACCTGCAAGCATCAAGTCAGTTGCACGACGAATCGCATCAACTAATGACTCACGACAACCGTATTTATTATCGAATTTCGATTTTGTTACAGAGTCGTTTACGTTGATAGCCGGTAAATGCAAAGTACCGTTTCTCTGACGCTCGTATAAGCGGTGAACACCTGTAGTTGTTTCTTCTGATAAACCTTTAATATTGCTGATTAGCTCAGGATATAGGTCAAATACCATGTTTGTTAAATCACCGCCATCGTCAAGAATCATGTTTAATGGTTGTTGTTCTTCACCAAAAAACAAGGTTTGTTCAATACACCAGTCAAATTCTTCGGCTGTTTGTCCTTTCCAGGCATAAACCTGAATTCCGGCAGCAGCAATAGCAGCAGCAGCGTGGTCTTGTGTTGAGAAAATATTACATGACGACCAGGTAACTTCAGCACCTAGCGCTACCAATGTTTCAATCAAAACGGCAGTCTGGATAGTCATGTGTAAACAACCTGCTACACGTGCTCCGGCCAATGGTTTTGATGGACCATATTCTTTACGGATAGACATCAGACCGGGCATCTCTGCTTCGGCTAATCTGATTTCTTTACGACCCCAATCTGCAAGGGCTATGTCTTTTACTTTGTAAGGAATGTAATTTTTTGTTGACATTATCTTTTAAGTTAATTTATCCTTATTAAATTGTAAATTTAGTTGGTTTTTCTAAATTTCTTACAAAATTAGGATAAATTGTTGTGAATCTAAATTTTTTTTGGATAATTTTGTTTAGTGTGAAAAAGAATCGGAGAATTTTTATAGTATTTGCCAGAAAATATGGATTCTTACTATTGGTAAGTAAAAATAGCTATATAGAAACAAAGAGTTTCTCTATAGCTAAAAAATAAATCCTACCGATTTGTAATTAATTGTTCTTCAGGCGCATCTTCCCGTCGGTCAGGATAATTTCGTCTTTTTTGTCTTGTTTCCTGTAGCCGTTTCCTTCCGGGTCAATGTTTGAGTCAAATCCGGTAGCTTGGGTAATTACTTTGTTTTCCATTTTATCTTTCAGACGGCCCAAACCACCAAATACGGTGGCGGATGCTTTTTCTTTCCAATAAGTACCTACTAACTTGCTGCTGAAGGTGATTTCAATAAAACCGTCACCATTGTTCTTTACTTCCAGCGTTTCGTCATTATTCTGAGACTCACCCATGTGGTATTCCATACGTGGGGTTTTTGTTTCTTCTACATATCTGATGGCTGCAATACCCTTGTATTTAGCCAGGTCCTGCGCTCTTTTGATATTTTCTTTGGTATCAGGATTGTCAGCATTCACAATGAGATAGGTTCCGGATTCAACGGCCGAACGACCATAGAAATCACCAAGCCATATTCTTACCATTTTGTCCGGTTTGGTGGCATTGCCAGTAAAATAGCCGTAATTGCCAATTTTAATCTGGCGGGGCTGGGTTTTATACTCGGTGCCATTAATCATGACACTCATGGTATTATCGTTAGCAATCTGGGCAAAACAGCTTGCCGTAACAAAAAGCAGAATGATTAAAGAATAAAAGGTTTTCATGTTAGTACTGATTAATTTATTAAATAATAGTGGGGCTTAAAACCAAAAATCATGCTAATAACGCCATTCGTTTCAGAGTACGTAAATTTTTACTTAACATTCGCCTGTAAAATTTACTGAAAGGTCGGGACTGTATATTCGTTGCTTGTATCACGTTTAATCTAAGGCTGATTTGGTATAACCAAGTATAGGTTCAGAACAATAATTGGATTGTTATAAAGTTGAAAAATACTTGAATGGTTGAAACCTAAGGATACGAACATCGAAAAATTTGCTATATTTGATTATTCTATTCACCTGTTCTTCTAAGCCTTATCTATGAAAAAATTACTCTTCAGCCTGCTTGCCTTGTGGCAGGTAAATGCTTTTGCTCAGACACCTGCAGAAAACTATACAGAAGACCCCGCATCTATCGAACAGGCAGGTGTACCCAAAGGAGAAGTATTAAAATTTGAATTTGCAGGCTCTAAAATTTTTCCCGGCACCTGGCGGGAGTACTGGGTATACGTTCCGGCACAATATACGCCTGACAAACATGCCTGCGTATATGTAAATCAGGATGGTGTCCAGTGGAAAGCCCCAACAGTATTTGATAACCTGATTCATAAGAAAGAAATGCCTGTAACAATAGGCGTTTTTGTGATGCATGGAAGAGTAAAAGCTGCTAATGGTGAAACAGCCCTTGACCGCTTTAACCGCAGTTATGAATACGATGGTTTGGGCGATGCTTATGCAAGATTTATTCTGGATGAACTTTTGCCAGAAGTAGAAAAACAGAAAACAAGCGATGGTCGTGCTATACGATTATCTAAGAACGGAAACGACAGGGCAATCGGTGGAGCTAGTAGCGGAGCAGTTTGTGCTTTTACTGCTGCCTGGGAACGCCCGGATGCTTTTTCAAGGGTATTTAGCGCCATTGGTACTTATGTGGGTTTAAGAGGCGCCAACGAGTATCCGACGCTTATACGTAAATATGAACCAAAGCCTATCAGGGTTTATCTGCAGGATGGAACCAATGACCTGAATATTTATGCAGGAGACTGGTGGAAATCGAACGAATTAATGGAAAGAGCCTTGATTTTTTCAGGTTATGAAGTAAATCATGTATGGGGAGAAGGAGGACATAACGGTAAACATGGTACAGCTGTCTTCCCGGATGCCATGCGATGGCTCTGGAAAGATTACCCTAAACCGGTAACAGGGAGTAAAACGAAGAACCCGTTTTTGAATGATATTCTAATTGAGAATGAAAACTGGGAGTTGGTTGGAGAAGGTTATACTTTTACAGAGGGCACGGCAGCCAATGCAGCAGGTGAAGTATTTTATCAGGATATTCCTAATTCAAAAACCTATAAAGTAGGCCTGGATGGGAAATTAGTTACTTTAGATATTGATGCGAAGAAATCAAGCGGTACGGCTTTCAGCCCTGATGGTAAACGCTATGTAGTGGCAGGAGGAACGAAGCAGATTATCAGCTATGACCAGGCTGGTAAAGAGACAATTGTTGCTGATGAGCAGACAGGTAATGATATTGTAGTAGCAAAAAACGGCAATGTATATATTACGGCTCCTAATGGCGTAAGTAACCCGAGTAAATTGTATCTGATAAGACCTAATGGGGAGAAGGTTGAGGTAGATCAAGGATTAAAATTTGCCAATGGCCTGACACTCTCTCCTGACCAGACACAACTCTATGTAACAGAATCAGCCTCTCATTGGATTTGGGTATATCAGGTTCAGGCCGATGGAACATTGGCGCATAAACAGAAATATGGCTGGCTGCATGTACGCGATACGGATGAAAACGCATGGTCGGATGGCCTGAAGTGTGACAGAGACGGAAGGGTATATGTTACTACGTTGAGCGGCATTCAGGTACTTGACCAGACAGGGCGTGTAAATGCTATTCTACCAGTACCCAAAACCAAAGGGCAGGTATCGAATCTGTGTTTTGGCGGACCTAATTTTGATATAATGTATATTACCTGTGTAGATAAAGTATATCGCCGGAAAGTGAAAGTAAGGGGTGCTAATACTTTTGATACACCTAATAAACCGGCAGCGCCTAAGCTATAGGGCTTACTTATTATCAGCACATGAGGGACTATATAGTCGTTGTTTTAAAGCCTGACTCCTTTTAACAACTGTTTAAGGAATAGTATATCGAGTAACAGATATTTTTAATTCAGTGAAGATAGAATTATTAGTCAGTAATCAGCCGGAAAAAAACCGAAGACAATCCTGCCTTCGGTTTTAAAATTAATAGTGGTTAGGGATGAATCAATTATTACATCCACTGATTTCTGCTTTGAACACAGTGCCGGCATTGGCAAAGAATCCCGGATTTAATTCTATGGCTTTACCTGCCAGATAATTAACATTGGCCGGAGCAATGATTTTATTGGTAGCAGTAATTTTTTGAGAAGCCTGTTCTGTAATGGTCCCTACGTTGACATCCGTCATGAAATTTTTAATAGCCGGCATAATTGTTAAGGGACTATTTGTCGGATTTCCGCTTACAACCTGATTAGTTGAAACAACTCTGATGAGGTAGCCGCTTCCCCCTGCTACATTTTGCGGAATCTGGCAGCTAATATTACCTGCTGTATTGCTTATTCCAATAATTGTCGGATTAACGAAACTCCCGTTTATATCAGACAATTGTATCTGAAATTCATTACCATTTGCGAAACTACCTGTTGTGCTAAAACTTACATTCACACTAGCGCCGGAGCAAATGTTATTATTGTTTAGGACAGGTACGCTGATGCTTGCCGAATTGCCTACAATTGTAAATGTGGTAACAACCGGACCATATACAGTTCCACCTATTCTGTTGTCTTCCGGATAACCGGTTACAGTGAAAGTATAGGTGCCGGGTTGAAGGTTACGCCCATTGAACTGTGAACCTAAATTATCAAATATTGTAAAAGGCTCAACATTCTGCAGTATAGTCCAATTGAGGTCTGGCCCAACAATAGTTAAGTCAACGCTTCCGATAGGAGTATTTTGGCAAATAGGAACTGCCATAATAGATACCTGTTCAGAGCTTTGCTGGATAACCATGCCATCTTTTAATGAGAACATCGGCTGATAAGGATTTCCGGCTTTCACATAAATTAAATCAATCACCTGCGTACAAGGGTCTGAACCATTCACGATAACCTGTGTGGTAGCTGTTGCTGAACATCCATTATTGGAAACAGTGACAGTATAAATACCCCCGTTGGCAGTTAATGCATTAGAAATGTCTGGATTAGCGATATTACTTGTGAAATTGTTAGGTCCTGACCAACTATAAGAACTTCCGCTGGAGGCACTTAATTCAATTGTTTGCCCCATATTGTAAGGGCCGGTATTTGAGGCAATGGCGGCAGGAGGGGCAACAATCTCTAAGCCTGTAACAACTGAACTTGAAACACCCGTACAAGATCCGATTGAACAGGTTGCCGAAATGCTATAAGTACCTACTGATGAAAGCGTAAGACTCGTGCCGGAACCGCCATTAGACCAGTTGATAGTTCCCCCACAGCCGCTTGCAGTTAAAACTAAGATGCCTGGCGTACAAACCACTTTTGGATTGGGGGCATTGATAGTTGGGGCTGATGGTTGATTTACTATTTCAAGACCAGTTACTGTTGAACTTGCGATACTTGTACAAGACCCAACCGAACAAGTAACCGATATAGAATATGTACCGACACTTGAAAGTGTAATGCTTGTGCCGGAAGCACTATTCGACCAGTTGACAGTTCCACCACACCCACTCGCAGTCAAAACTAAAGTACCCGGCGCACAAACCATTTTTGGATTAGGGGCATTGATAGTTGGAGCTGATGGCTGATTTACTATTTCAAGTCCGGTAATAGTTGAACTTGCCACACTTGTACAAGAGCCAACCGAACAAGTAGCCGAAATGGAATAAGTGCCAACAGATGAAAGCGTAATACTCGTGCCGGAACCGCCATTCGACCAGTTAATAGTTCCACCACACCCACTCGCAGTCAAAACTAAATTGCCGGGAGAGCAAACTACTTTAGGATTAGGGGCATTAATAGTTGGAGCTGCTGGTTGATTTACTATTTCTAAACCCGTTACAGCAGAGCTAGCCACACTTGTACAGGACCCAACCGAACAAGTCGCTGATATTGAATAAGTACCTACTGATGAAAGCGTAATACTCGTGCCGGAACCGCCATTTGACCAGTTTATAGTTCCCCCACAGCCACTTGCAGTCAAAACTAAAGTACTCGGTGCACAAACCACTTTTGGATTGGGGGCATTGATAGTTGGGGCTGCTGGCTGATTTACTATTTCTAAACCCGTTACAGCAGAGCTAGCCACACTTGTACAAGACCCAACCGAACAAGTCGCTGATATTGAATAAGTACCAACACTTGAAAGTGTAATGCTCGTGCCGGAAGCACTATTCGACCAGTTGACAGTTCCACCACACCCACTCGCAGTCAAAACTAAAGTACCTGGCGCACAAACCACTTTTGGATTGGGGGAATTGATAATTGGAGCGGATGGCTGAGTGACAATCTGCAAACCTGTTACTGTTTGACTCGGTGCACTTGTACAGCCCTCAAATGTACAAGTGGCTGATATTGAATAAGTTCCTGCAGATGAAAGAGTGATACTGGTACCTGATAAGCCAGTTGACCAATTAATCGTTCCTGCACAACCACTTGCGGTTAAAGTTAGTGTGCCTGGTACACAAACAACTTTTGGATTTGGAGGAATAATAGTTGGAGAATTGGGAACTGAGCTATAAATACTTACTAAAGTGGTAGCTGTAGCGGTGCAACCACCTGTTCCTGTTACGGTAACTGTGTACGTACCTGGTGAATTAATGGTAACAGTCGCATCGCTGCCCAAGCCATTTGACCATTCATAAGTTGGGGATACGCCACTTCCATTAGCGGTCCTTGTCACAGAAGCAGTTGAACAAGAAAGGTTGATATTGCCTGTAATATTAACGGTTGGCGGAGCAACAATTTCTAAGCCGGTAATAGTTGAACTGGCCACACTTGTACAGGAACCGACTGTACAAGTAGCAGAAATTGAATAAGTACCTACAGATGAAAGCGTTACGCTTGAACCGGAAGCGCCATTAGACCAGCTAACAGTTCCCGCACATCCACTGGCTGTTAGTACTAAAGTGTTTGGCGCACACACTACTTTTGGATTTGGCGCATTAATAGTTGGAGCGGATGGCTGAGTGACAATCTGCAAACCCGTAACAGTCGAACTTGCCACGCTTGTACAAGACCCGACAGTACAAGTAGCTGAAATACTGTAAGTACCTATACTAGAAAGCGTCAGGCTTGTACCTGAAGAACTATTCGACCAAACGATGGTTCCTGTACAACCATTTGCTGTTAAGACTAAAGTGTTTGGTGAACAGACTACTTTTGGATTTGGCGCATTAATAGTTGGAGCGGAAGGCTGGCTAACAATCTGCAAGCCTGTGACAATCGAACTTGCCACGCTTGTACAAGACCCGACAGTACAAGTAGCTGAAATACTGTAAGTACCAACACTAGAAAGCGTCAGACTTGAACCCGAAGAACTATTCGACCAAACGATGGTTCCTGCACAACCACTCGCAGTTAAAACTAAAGTGTTTGGTGAACAGACTACTTTAGGATTAGGGGCATTAATAGTTGGAGCGGAAGGCTGGTTAACAATCTGCAAACCCGTAACAGTCGAACTTGCTATACTTGTACAAGACCCGACTGTACAAGTAGCTGAAATACTATAAGTACCCACACTAGAAATAGTAAGACTTGTGCCGGAAGAGCTATTCGACCAAACGATGGTTCCTGCACAACCAGTCGCTGTTAGAACCAAAGTACCTGGTGAACAGACTACCTTTGAATTGGGCGCAGTAATCGTTGGTGCAGACGGCAAACTACTATCCTGAGTTACAGATGTAGTAGCTGTAGCAGTACAACCGCTGGCATTGGTGACTGTTACAGTATAAGTGCCCGCAGCAGTCATAGTGGCCGTAGCATTTGTACCTAAACCATTCGACCAAAGATAAGCGCTTCCTCCACTGGCAGTTCTTGTCACACTGGTGGTTGCACAAGCCAGATTAGTACTACCGCTGATTTGTATAGCAGGACTTGCCGAAATTGTTACAGTTACATCAACAAAATCGCTTGAGCAGGATAAACTCTCACACCGGACTTTATAAGCTGTATTAGTCGATAGGTCAGGGGTATTAAACATTTGCCCCGTGAATAAAAGCGTAGTCGTATTGGCATTATACCAGCTAACTGTACCTCCGGGACAAGTGGCTGATAGGATAAGGCTTTTATTCATGCACACAGATGGGTTAGCCTCTGGGACGGCAGGTGCAGCGGATGCCCCATATGTAATTTGCTGCGTAGCTGTCCGGCTACTTTCTCCGCAGGCATCTTTGCAAGATGCATAGAATGTAGTGCTGCTGGAAACCGTCTGGCTTAATGGTGAGCCTGTACCAATGATACTTCCTCCGGTTGCCTGATTGTACCAGCTTACTGTACCCACAGCACAGGAAGCACTTAGAGAAATAGAAGTAGGTCCGCAAATGGAAGTCTGACCAGCCGATACACTGGTAGAAACGGGCAGGCCTACATATTCAAAAGCTCCAATATCGGCAGTACCACTATTGAAAGGACGGGGATTATTCAGAATATCCGTTGCCTGAATACCCGTATTTGTCCCAGCATTGATGGCTGGCGAACAGGCGGTCAGGTTAAAACCATCATCGGCAGTAAAGAATTTGTTATCTGAGCCATCTGCATCGTTTTCATTGTTGAATAGGGGATTAGTATCTAGATTACCATTAGCGCTACCAAAACCTTCAATCAACGAATTGGTTTGATTCAATGTTGGGGTACCAACAGGATAACTGGAAGTTGGATGTACAAAATATCCGGCATTATTAGTAGAACCTGAAGCGGTATTACCCCAGATGATGGTATTCTTGAGGTTAACGGTCGTTGAGTTACTATATACCAGGCCGCCGCCATTAGTAGCCGTATTTTTTGAGATGGTAGCGTTAGTAATACTAAAATTATTAACTGATGAAATAAAAATAGCTCCTCCGTAGCCTGCTGAATTACCTGTAAATACTGAATTATCAATTTTACCACCCCCTGTTTCATGGTAATAAGCTCCTCCTAAGCTCCCGGAGGAATTGTTCTTAAAATATGTCCTGTTGATGCTAATATCGGGTGAATTTGTAAATATTCCCCCGCCTTCATTTAAAGCACGATTCCCCTCAAAGATTACATCTGACAAACTGGTTTTACCTACGCTAATTAATCCACCACCCTGAGAAGACTGGTTCTTTATAAATTTTGAATTTTTGACCTGAGTACTCCCCCCGGCAATGAACATCCCTCCTCCAAAGTAAGTAGAACTATTTTCTGTAAAAGTCACATTATTGACCGTTAATCCATATTGACCTTCAGGCGCACTTAAACCATAATAATAAACCATCCCCCCACTATAGCCTTCAGCACTATTTGTGAGACCGGAGCCATTACCCCCTTTTATGGTAAGCCCATCAATTATTCCTCCGGCGTATGGTCCGCCCATGACCAATACGTGATAAGCATTTTCAGTATTATTTGTAATGGTGAGTGCGCTTCCCTCACCCGAAATGACATCATCATTGTTAAAATCACCGCTCAAAATAGTTGGATTTGCAGCAATATCTCTTTCAGACAATAAGGCCTCATTGCCGCTAAAACCGCCGTATACTAATAACTCTGTAAGAATTTGAAAGGTTTTGTACCTGTTTCCTAATGTATCTGAGGGTGCCGCTGAAGGATAATAAGTCCCTTTGGCTACCCATATTTCGGCTCCGGCACAAGAGTTTTCTATGGCTGATTGTAGGCTTGTATAAGCATTTTGCCAGCTTGTACCATCATTGGTTCCTACAGCATCATGCTTCACATACTTCCGGGTATTTGTACCAACAGATACTAAAAAGGACGAACGAGCGGATTCACAGTTTGTTGCATTACAGGTAGCATAGTAAGTAGTCCTACTTTGCAATCCATTAGGTATCGTCATATTGTAGGCAGTACTAATAATACTTCCTCCTGTTGCCTGATTGTACCAGCGAACAGTTCCATAAGCACAAACTGCTGTCAATGTGATACTCTCGCCCAAACAGTAAACATACTTACTTGCAGTTGTAATTGAAGGAACAGATACATCATTAACTTCCAAATGACCAGCGTATACCCGATTACTCTCATTTGCCCCATTTTTGCATGAAGCATAATAGTTAAAGTTTTCTGTTTTGACAGGTTCAGGCAAATTAATTTTTGCGGTAAATATAAATGGAGAACCTGCCCCCAAAGCTGTTCCGCCTATATTGTGAGTATACCAGGTAGCTACTCCTGTTACACAGGTAGCTGAAAGAGTAATCAGACTACCCTCACATACACTATTTGGTGGCGCACTGACGTTTGTAGGTTCGATTGGCACTGAACAATCCACATTCCCTGAAAAATATACATTAAATTCCTGATTTGCATTCGCTGAAAGGCCAGTCATTGTGCTTGGTAAGGCATTACTAAAAGTCTGTGCCTTAAAATAACCAGAGTTTGCTCCTGACGCATTATACAATATTTGTTCGCTGCTGCTCAGCACAAAACCTATCCAGTAAGTACCTGCATTCAGATAAACATTAGATACGAGCGGGAATTTACTTGTACCAACAGGTAAGGTGGGTAAAGAAGTATTGCTATTCCCCAAAGAACTTGCCAGAAGAGCATTGGGAACACCGCTATTATCTGAATAGATACCTAATTTTATTCTTGCCCCTCCAGAAAAAGTGGAGCTGATAATCACTGCCATAGAGTCGACAGTCATACCCTGGCTAATGGTTGTTTTATAGAAAAATATACTATTCTGAGCTACTGATGAATAATTGCTTTGAGGATTTACCAAGCCACCATCGGCTCTGCTTACTATTATCTGACTGGTAGCTACCCGACTACTTTCATTACAGGCGCTTTTGCATGAAGCATAAAAGATACTGCTAGCAGAAACATTCTGACTTAGTGGCGAACCCGTACCAATAGCACTTCCACCTGTAGCCTGATTGTACCAGTTGACAGTTCCGGTGGCACAGTTA
Source organism: Cyanobium sp. NIES-981 (assembly GCA_943368815.1). GTDB lineage: Bacteria > Bacteroidota > Bacteroidia > Cytophagales > Spirosomataceae > Emticicia. The sequence goes on along the minus strand of CALRLS020000009.1, from coordinate 4,413 downwards.
GCCGTCAGGCTGACACTCTCGCCGGTGCAGACATTTGTATTATTCACCGAAACACCAGTTGGATTAGCCGGAGGAGAAGCGATTGTAACCAAATTGGTGGCGACTCTGGTACTCTCGCACGAGCCACTTCTACAAGAAGCATAATAGGTGGTATTGATTGTTGGGTTTTGAGTGGCAGGAGAACCTGATTCTACAAAAGTGCCACCTGTAGCCTGTGTATACCATCTGATTGTACCGGAACTACAAGTGCCTGTAAGCGTCACTGATTCGCCGGAACAGATTGAAGTAGTATTGACAGAAACCCCTGTAGGTGCCGCAACCGAACTCACTGTTATCTGGCTGGTCTGCCCTCTGGTACTTTCACAAGCACCATTCTTACAACTGGCATAATATCGGCCGGTAGAAGCAGGACTTTGGCTTAAAGGGGATCCAGTGCCAATGCTGCTTCCACCTGTAGCCTGATTATACCAGGTAAGTGTTCCGGCAGAACAATTGGCTGTCAGGCTAACACTTTCGCCCAGACAAACGGTTGTATTATTGACCGAAACGCTCGACGGCGTGTTTGGTAATGTGGTTACAACCACCGGGTCGGTAGCTATTCTTTCACGCTCACAAGACCCGACTCTACAGGCTGCATAATAGGTTGTATTGACAGTAGGACTATGCGAAGCAGGAGAACCTGTAAGTATATGAGACCCTCCCGTTTCTTGTGTATACCACCTTAATGTACCTGAACTACAGGTACCTGTGAGCGTTAAAGATTGGCCTGAACAAACTGAGGTAGTATTGACCGATACTCCGGTTGGCAAGGGCACCGGGCTAACAGATACCTGGCTTGAAGTATATATACTGCTTTCACAATACTCATTTTTACAGGTAACATAATATCGCGTAGTAGCCGAAGGACTATGGGTAAAAGGTGACCCCGTACCGATAATCACACCACCTGTTGCCTGATTATACCATGTGATAGTCCCGGTAGCGCAACTGGTAGTCATACTGATACTTACGCCCTCACAAATACTTGTCTGGCTGAATGAAACAGCCGAAGGAGTAGTTGGTTGAACATTTACTGTAACTGCAGCAACCAAAACTCTGGCACTTTCACAAATCCCATCATCACAAGCAGCATAATATGAAGTATTTACGGTAGGAGACAGATTACGAGGAGAGTTTGACCCAACAGCGACCCCGCCTGTTGCCTGAGTATACCATTTAATGGTTCCTGTGGCACAAGTACCTGTTAATGTCGTAGCACTGCCATTACAAATATCAGTATTACTTATTGAAATGCCTGTGGGAGAGGCAGGAGAGGTAGTTACGTTAACTGTATTGGTAGCTGCTCTGTTGCCTTCGCATGAACCATTTTTACAGGCTGCATAATAGGTAGTACTGACGCTTGGGCTTTGGCTCAATGGCGAGCCTGTACCAATAAGCGTACCACCAGTTGCCTGACCGTACCATTGAACTGTACCCAGACTACAGGTAGCTGATAGTGAAACAGTGTTCCCTGAACAAAGATTGGTATTATTAGCAGAAACACTGGTTGGTACAGATGGAGTATTAGCTATGAGTGTAGCGGCATTTGAGTTGGTATTGATAAACTCATTAGAAACTACACAACGATACTGATACCCATTTAAACCATTTACATTACTTATATTTAATGTGGTAGTATTCACTCCTGAATAAACCCCCGTCTCGGTCAAATTAGTAAAATTGCCAATGCCTATTTTTACCTGCCATTGGTAGGTAGTAGCATTATTAGCAGCTACAGTAAAAGAAGCAGTACCTGTTGAACAGATAGTCAGGTTATCAGGGTGGTCTGTAATGGTGGCATTAGGTAAACCGCTTGGGTCAAAAATAAAAGGCTCTACACCAGCTTCTGCATCTAAGCCTGAGAAAATTAATTTATTTCCGAAAACTGATAGATTAGACGGTAGCATTTCCACCACTTCACTTGGGCCATTTACTTCTATTGTTCCTATCAGTGTTCCGTCGGTCTTCCATAATTTCTTTGCTCCCGCCGCATTCGTAGCCGTAAAATAAAGCGTACCGTTAAAATTAATTAAATTATCAATGTTCGAATCGGTACTGGTGCCATTACAGTTTTTTACCATTACTGTACCGTTTTCAGTACCATCGCTTTTCCAGAGTTCTTTACCATTCACTCCATCGTTTGCTACAAAGTACAGAACACCATTTATATTAATCAACTTATCAGGAAATGAATGTGCATCTGATGCAGTTGTGTTAATATCTTTTACCATTACAGTCCCGGCAGTGGTTCCGTCAGTTCTCCATAATTCGGTGCCATTTGTTCCATCGCTTGCCGAAAACAACACATAATTACCTGCTTTGGTAAGAGAAGATGGATAAATAAAAAATTCACCATTCATGTTTTTTACCATTACTGTACCTGCCTCTGTGCCGTCACTTTTCCATATTTGGGTATCAAATGCTCTGAATAATAAGATTCCATTCAAATCTGTGAGATAAACCGGAGCATTAAAGTATGATGCGTTATTAATATTTTTCACCATTACTGTTCCACCCTGTGTGCCATTTGTTTTCCAGAGTGCGTAGCCGTTGGTTCCATCACTAGCAGCAAAGAAAAGTGTATTATTCGATACCGTTAAATTATCAGGTTCTGAGCTACCGGAAGGATTAATTTCGGCAACCTTGGTGGTTCCGGCTGTAGTTCCATCAGTTTTCCACAATTCATAGTTGTTGGCTACATCTCTGGCTCCAAAATAAGCCTCATTATTAAACAAGGTGAACTTATAGGTGTAAGGAGTAAGATTACTTAGCAGTTCTGTTCCATTTGCAGTTCCATCACTTTTCCAAAGCCCGTAGCTTCCATTATTGAGTAATGCTATCCATGTATTATTTAAAACAGTGGTTGCGTAGACAGTTGTACCGGAAGAGCCGCTACGGATATCCTTTACCATAGTGGTACCTACATTAGTACCATCAGTTTTCCATAACTCGGCTCCATTTACCCCATCGCCGGCAATAAAAAAAGATTGACTTCCGACAGTTGTGAATAGACCGGGATTGGAGTTTCCGGAAACCAGATTAATATCTTTTACAAAAGTTGTTCCGGCATTCGTACCATCCGATTTCCATAGTTCATTTTTAGCCACCGCATCAACCGCAGCAAAATAAAAGTTGCCATTAAAAATAAAATAATTGTCAGGGTTCGCACTTGTTGAACCTGCATTCATATCTTTTACCAATACTGTGCCACCGGCGGTTCCGTCACTTTTCCATAATTCGCTACCATTTGTTGCATCATATCCTGTAAAATATAGGGAATTATTAAAAATAAAAAAATTTGATCCATAGTTTATTGCTTTTATTAATACAGTTCCTCCGACAGTACCATCTGTTTTCCACAATCCGGAATCAGTGCCGTTTGTTGCTGTAAAATACAGTATATTATTAAAAATGATAAAATTTTCGGGCGATGAGCCTACCCCTGTATTTGTATTTATATCCTTAAATAATACCGTTCCTGCTTCTGTCCCATCAGTCCGATACAACTCAGTACCGGATAACCCATCACTGGCTGTAAAATAAACATAGCCATTAAAAAGGTTAAAATAACCCGCGTTACTTCCGGCATCAGTCACAAAAGCAGCAGGTTGAAGATTGATATTTTTGAGCATTCTTGTGCCGCCCTGAGTACCATCTGTTACCCAGGGTTCATAACTATTAGTATAATTATGTGCAAAGAAATACATCAGTGAGCCTGCATTATAATATCCTCCGGGACCAGTATTACCTACTGTGTTGATATCTTTTAATTTAAAAGTTCCGCCTGCTGTGCCATCACTGATGTATGGGTCACTATCGAAATCTCCCGCACTGGCTGTAAAAACGATTTTATTGTTAAAAGCCGTTATTCCATAGATTTCGGAGCCACCGGCTCCGCTCCTTATGTCTTTTACCATTACTGTTCCTCCTACAGTTCCATCCGATTTCCATAGCTCCTGCCCATGCGTGGCACTCGCTGCTGAAAAGAACAAAGTGCCATTACTGATAGCAAACCCTTCCGGGCTGGAATCACCTGAGCCAACATTAATATCTTTAAACATATAGGTTCCCTGTGGAGTACCATCAGTTCGCCATAGCTCCCTGCCATTGACCCCATCATTGGCATCGAAATAGATGATACCGTTATAAGTAAAGAGATCAGATACATCACCGGAAGCAGTACCGGGGTTGATGTCTTTTAAGAGCATAGTACCTCCGGTAGTACCATCTGACACCCACAACTCTGTGCCTAAGTCGGTAGTTGCCGCAAAACACATGATAGAACCCGTGCTTGCAAAAGATTGGGGATTACTGGCATTGTTAGTAGTAACAGTGTTAATGTCTTTCAGAAAACCGGCATTCTGAGCTTCTGCA
>CALRLS020000008.1:0-29654 GCA_943368815.1 Cyanobium sp. NIES-981 | reverse complement strand
TAAAATCATTACCATATTTAGCGGAATAATAAGCAGGGTATTTTTTCTCCAGATCCTTCTTAAACTCAGCAAACAGGTCTTTGGTAGATAATAATCTTTGGGTAATTTGTTTATAGGCTGCAGATTGCTCTGGTTTATTCTCCATTTGCATCTGTAACTCAAATATCTGCGATTGAAAGCTTTTCTCTTTGATCTTTTCCTGTTCAGATAATAATTCACGGGCATTGTTTTCTTTTAAATCATCAAGCAATAGCATGGCCCTTGATTGCTCAAAGAAATAAAACGCTTTTTTCGCATCTTTGGCTAATCGGCAAGCCTCAATGGCAGATTCATAAAAACTACGGGAATGCTCCCGCCAGAAACTTTTTGACTGTTGTCCCTGATGCTCCTGCCGCATCAGATTAAGCAGATTGTCAGCATAAGAAAAATATTCCAGCGATTTATTCAGGCGTGCCCTGTCTTTATTTTTTTCATAAGCCGCCAAAAGAAATTTCCCGTAATCTCTAAAAATATAAAAAAGCGTTTTTTTGCTTCTGATAATAGCATAATTTTGCTTTTTCATATCTAGCAATGGGAATACCTGTACAGCTGTTTCCATCGTTTTAATTGCTGAATCAAGTTTGTTTTCAGCTTTAAGACTATTAGAGTAATTGAGGTAAAGACGACTTAATTCAACACTGTTTTTCTGAGTTTTTAAGAAATTTATACCTTTAATATACATTTTATTCGCCTCTTTATACAGATGAAAATCGGTATACAAAACTCCCAGGTTATTATAAATACCGTTAGCCAGTGAATTTTTGAAATTATATTGTGTAAATATCTTTTCGGCCTCTTTATAGTATCTCTCTGAAATCTTAAAGTTTTTTAAATTTGTATAGCTAAGACCTAAGTTAAGTAAAATATTAGCTCTCAATTCTTGCTCTTCTATCTTTGATTTTTGATAATAACTCTGTGCTAATTTGTAGTATTCAATTGCTTTCTTTTCCTGCCCTAATCGGCTATAAGCAATTCCTTTGCTGTTCAGTATATGACTCATCAGTATTATTAAATCGCTTTTATCAGAGTTTTCGGCAAAACCAATAGCTTTATCTAAAGTATTAAGCATATTATCAAAATCGCCCAGTTCTAATTCCAAATCCGAAACCAGTTTCAAACAATATCCTTTCCAATAATTATCATTAGTATAATCAATGGTTAGTTTATAATATTTAATAGCATCAATATAATTGAGTTGCAGATGATTATAAGCTGCAACAATATATGCAGCTAATGTGAGGCCTTTAGGTTTTTGTTTGATGTAAGATTGCCAGTATTTAAGAGCTAGTTTAGCATAATTTAATGTCTTTTTCTCTTCTTTTTTAAGGAAATAGTTGTTTGATAAATTATAGCATATATGTCCAATTGTTGAATCCCGAATATCTTTACAATGGGGTATGATTTTGTAGAGTTTTTCAAATTTCTGAATATTTTCTTCTGGATTATTATAAGAAGAATGCGTTGTTAATTCAAAAACGCTAATATCAGTTGGACATTGTCCAAACAATTTTTCTGATGCTAGGCAAGTAAAAATAAAAAGGAATATTAGCAGGCTTTTCCACATTTCACAAAGATAAATATCGGGTACTTAAGATTCATTAAGTGCCCGATATTTATCTCAATTTTTGGAAATACCAATACTTTTATCCCATTGAAGATATTGGAGGTGTCTTAGGCCCTCCGGATCCGCTATTTCCTTCACCCTCATCAAAAGCCTGTCTAAAAGAAACTAAAGCAGGTTTGCCGACAATTTTTAAACTCCTCACTTCAAAATAAGAATTTTGTTCGTGTGTCGTGGTCAGGTCTGTTTCGAGTTTTAATTCTAATTTTGTTGCGGCACCTAAAATATCATAAGTGCTGTTTACCACCGGATTAAGAATAATTTTCACCTCTTCACTTTCGGTACTATCGTAAGTCAGAACCGGGACTTCAATGTCGTACAGATTTTTGCTGTTTGGTGCGCTGCTAACTAATTGAGAATCTCCGAAAATCTGATAGTTCAGCCAAATGTCGCTGTGTCCGTTGTGAACACCGATAAAAGCATTGTCGCCCTGATTGATGTGTAATTTCACATTGGCAATGAGGGCAATCTCTGTGTACTGATTTAGTTCATTCAAATCTTCCAGCGCAGTGATTGGCGGTGAAGCGAGCGTGTAGCTCATCATCGGATTTCCTTCATCAGAAATTTTAATCGTGTCGTTGGTTAAAGACACAAAATCTTTAAATGTTTCTTGTTTTTCGATTCTCCAGTTTGAGAAATTAGCAGTCCAGATTTCTTGCATGTATTAAGTGGTTATGTTAAAAATTGCAATTCAGAGGGCCCTGAATGAGGGTAAAGGGAAGCCTTAACTGATTGTATTTATCAGTGGGCAGATTGTGTTTAATACTGGAAGTTTTGCGCAGGGCTTTAGAATGCCAGCCTGACAGTTACATAAAATGCAGAAGAATTTTGTTCGTAGAATTGACCCGGTTTGAGCATTTCAGATAGAAGTCGTTTCATTAAAATTCAGGTTTGGTAAGAGTAAATGAGTTTTAAGACAAGTACTTTGCAATAATTATGTGGATTTAGTATTCATATTGGGAGGAAACCTTTTCAAGCCTCCCCCCGGATATGAACGGCCATAATGCTACACATAGATACATATACGAAAGGTAAAAACCTTCATAAGAGATGTAAAGATGTTTGCGATGTATAGCCTCTCTTCAAGTCAACCAGCAAGCTCGTGATTTTAGAAGATAGGCGCTAAAATCTTCATTTTAACACCTATCATGTTTTTTTTAGTCACAGAAGTATATTGGTTTGATTAAATTATAAACAGTAGTCCAACACTTTTTTAAAGTGTGAGTACAATGTGTTGGAACCATTTTACATGATTCTTAATAATTTTAGGCAAAAGCTGCAGAGGGGTTGTTTTCAACCCTGGGTTTGGTTTTAATAATTCAGCGATGTTCGTTGATTAGCTTTTCAGCTCTTCAGTCATTTTTAGTCGAATCGGCAAATAGTTATTAAAGGTCTCATCAGAACTTGTTTTTCTATTGTACCTTTTAGTCGCTTTTTTTGAAGATTGGTAAACAGGAAATCCGAAAATATTTAAAAATATTTCTAAAAATTCCATTTTTCTAATGTCTGCCAGCCTTCCAGTTTTTCAGTTTTTACTTTTTCCAGGAGTTTTTTGGCTTCCACAACGTCGTCATTCCGGTTGCGTTTAAGCAAGGTAATGGCCTTATAAAAAGCGCCGGGATTTGATTGGAGATTTTGTTTGCGAAGGGTTTCGAAATATTCAAGGGCAAGCTGATAATTCTGTAAACGCAGATAAGAAATGCCTGCATATTTCAGGGCTTCAGGATTATTATATTCGGCAAGGCTATCAAATAGAATACCCGCCTTTGACAATTCCCCTTCATTGAAAAGCGCAATGGCCTGTTTAAAGACATCTTTGTCTGATGACATCGTTGTGCCTAGTATCATAAAATTGTCTTTTATGTAATTATCAGCCGATTCGGTTAAATCGGGTTTTGATAGATAGAACCAGCCAAGCACAGATAGGAAAACGGCTATTGAAGCGGCTATCCAATAAATTCTGGTACGATTAGCCACCAATGGAGCCGTAGCTTGCTCCAGACGTATTTTTTCAAACGCGGCTTTGCGTTCGTTCCTGTGCAATTGCTTAAAACCATATCTGGTCTTTACATACAAGGCTACAGATTCGGCAAAGGCGTCATCATTGGCGCACCTGTCTTCAAAATCTTTCCTCTCTTTTTCGTTGAGTTCATTATTAAAAAAACTTTCTATCAAAACTAATTCGTTTTCCATGGCTAATAAATTTTCCTGAGTTTTTCAATACATCGCATACGGGTTACTTTTACAACATCAATTGAACTATAAGCTAATTTATCAACAATTTCTTTATCAGAGTATCCGTTTGCCCAGAGTAATAATAATTCTTTACATTTTTCTCCGACTGTGTTTAATTTTTGCATTAAAGCCTGTTCTTCTTCGCGCTCAATTATTTTTTGAATGATGTTTTGTGTATAATCACTCATGGGATACATGAGTTCAGAAAGCAGCACTGTATCATAAGTAGAAGCGGCTTTATTGGTCGTTTTTTTTCTGATAAGTGAAACACACTGGTTTGAAAAAATTTGATAAATATAGGTTTTAAGCGAGGCGCGACCCTCAAATTTACGGTTTACGATATTGTCAATTACATTCAAAATGGTGTCTGAGTAAACAGAGGCGGATTCGTGTTCTTCAATCTGATTTTTTCTGACACCCTCTTTTATAAAATACATATACTTTTTGTAGAGTATATTTTCAAACTTTTGTCTTTCTCTCCCCCCTTTCAAAATCCCCTCAATTATTTCAGAGTCAGCATCATTAGATAATAGTTGAAACATAATGTGGGTTTTTATCGGCCATTATTGAGCCTGTGTGATTTTTTGGACTAAACTAAACGATTGCAGGCAATAAATCTAATTCATTCTGAATATTTCAGACAAAACACTCCCTGCCTGTTAAGAAAACAAGGAGATATTTGACTAGAGATACTTAAAGAATGATAGATTTTAAAGAGGAGGGATGAGAAAAAACCTGTTCTGGCAAAGTGGTAGATTGTTGTTAAAAAGATAAGAAAAAGTAGTCATAAACAGTGCGATTAGTTGTTAAATTCTTAAGATAAAATAACGATGGATAATAGCTGAATCATGCGACTGAACCTATACAAATATACTAAAAAAACAGTGGAAAAGCCAGAAAATGCAAGCTTATTTATGCAAATAAAATGATAAATTTTTCGTAAAATATGGCGCCAAAAGGCTTGATTTATGGCTTATTTTAGAAATAGTTGCGAAGATAAAGATTTGATTGAAAATTATCCGGAACCTTATATAAAGTGGGGTAAATACAAATAACAAATGTGATGAAAAGCACAATTACCAAAGAGAGTATATTCAATTACTCAGTTGTCGTAAGAACTGCATTTCATCACATTTATGTCGTTGATTCCGGATGCTTTCTGTTTGAATCTAAACCATTGCTGGTTTTACTGTTTGGCATTGACGGAATGTGGAAGATTAGAGATATGTTCTGCACTTCCCGGGTTTGGATTTCCTGAATCGCATTCTATTTGGTGTGAACAATTCTCTTATAATAGAGTGGCTTTTTGTTTTCGTTATGCATAACAATTCTGCTACTATAACCTTTCTTGCCGGATGCTCACATATTAATAGTTTAAAACTTTGTTCCAGTAGTGTTTTAATAAAGACCGATATTAGCTGAGGGATATTTTACTCATAATGATGAATAATTTACGTTTGATGCAGTCTATCAGATATGCTGATAAACAAATAAACCAATGCCCGATTATACTCAATAAGTATAGTAAGGGCATTGGTTTATCAAAATTCAGGTAATATCAAAAATCTCCCTCAGCAGGTTCTCTTGTTTTCTTTTTAGCCTGATGCAGACGATAATTAAAAGTTAAATTAACCTGTCTTAATCGGCCCTGGCCGCGGCTTTCGGTAAAGAAGTTTGAGCCTTCAGTAATAGAACGGTAAATTCTTGAATTGAAAACATCGCTCACATTAAGGGTAAGTGTAGCATTGTTTTTCAGAATATCTTTGCTTACTGCAAGGTCCATCACCGCAATAGCTTTTCTGCGCCCTTGTGGGGTTTGTTGCGGGGCTTCGTAATTACCTCTTATCTGGAAATCAGTGTTTTTCCAGAAAGTGAAACGCGAAGTAAGGCGTGTAAACCAGCTATAAGTATCACTTTTCAGGCTTGCATCAAAATTGGCTCCGTTTGTAATGGCACGGAAAAAATTGAAACTGCCGTCTATTTTCCACCATTTATAAGGCGATAGAGAGGTAGTAAACTCATAACCGAACGAGTTTTCAGTAGCAAGGTTTTCAGGACGGGTAAATGAACTACCAGTCGCATCTACCGTTCTGATACGCACAATTTTACCATCGGTAAATCTATAATACAAGGACGAACTGATAGAGCCTGTCTCAAAATATTTAATATGTCCGACCTCGTATACATCAGTAAATTCCGGATTCAAATCAGGATTCCCGCTCCAGAAATTACGGCTATCGCTGAATGTAGAGAAAGGGCTCAGGTCATTATACGTCGGGCGGCGGATACGTCGGCTATAACTGATTTGCATTGAATTCTGCTTCGGGAACTCATAGGTAATATGCACACTCGGAAACAGATTATTGTATTTCCGGGGATTTACTTCATTGGTCTTCCTTAATGTGGTAGTCACGTTTGTCCACTCAGCACGAACACCAACCTGATACGAAAACTTGTTGACCTTGTTGCCAATAATACCATAAGCGGCATTAATATTTTCTTCGTATAAGAAATCATTGGTGAAACCAGCAATCGGAAACCAGGCACCATCTGTACCTCTCTGGGTTAGAGAAAAATCGTTGGTCATATCTCTTGAACTACTTCTTGCACCTAACTCAAACTTGCCATCTTTGGCAAATGGCTGGGTATAGTCCAGCTGAAACAATAATTGTTTTTCAGTTTCGTAATTGAGCGAGCGTTGTAATATAGCAGGAATATCAGAGGCGCTACCATCCGGCTTGAAAGTAGCCTGATTGTAAAACTGGTCTGAATCTTCCCAGTTGTCGAGATACCTTACATCAGCCGATAATTCATGCCCCTTTCTTTCAAACTTACGTTTATAGGTAATGGCATATTCCGAATTAGGTTCCGTTTCGGTCTCGTCTTGAGTACGATTGGTAATACCTGTCGGAGTATTTAAGTTATTCAGATAATCTCTGTAACGAATGTCTGAGAAACGTTTTCCTTTGCTGATTCTCCACAAATATGAGCCTGTCAATACATTATTTTCATTAAAGAAATAATCTATCCCTGCTCTGGCACTATTATTCTGGCCTTTTAAACTACTGGTTGAATTTTGTTGGGTAATCAAGGTAGAATCGCCATGATAAAACTCCTGATACTGAGAATTTCTGCCGGGTGTATTACGGTACGAAGTCGTGTAATTAACAAAGAAGTTCAGGTTCTTACGACGGTAGTTCACATTAGCTGCTAAACCAAGATTGGTCGGAAGACCCGTAATAACATCAAAAGAACCATTGAAGCCCTCTTTACGCTCTTTTTTCAGGATAATATTGATGATACCACTCATCCCCTCGGCTTCATAGCGGGCGGAAGGATTGGTGATGATTTCGATTCTTTCAATACTACTTCCTTGTAGCTGCTGTAAACCGCTACCTCCCTTGATACTCACCAGGCCTGACGGCTTGCCATCAACCAAAATCCTGACATTACTACTGCCCCGCAAACTCACGTTCCCGTCAATATCGACTGATACAGAAGGTACATTGGTAAGAATATCCACAGCTGTTCCACCGGCATTGGCCAGGTCTTTGCCTACGTTGAAAACACGCTTGTCCAGGCTCATTTCCATTGAGCTTTTCTCGGCTCTTACTTCTACTTCGTCTAATGTTCTGCTCGAAGTAGCGATTTTCAGGGTACCTATATCATGTGGTGAATTATCCGGTGTCAAAGAAAATACAGCCGTTTTAGTGGCCTTATAACCGATAAATTCAAGTAAGGCATAGTACGTCCCGGCAGGGGCATCAATCGAAAAGTCCCCGTTATCGTTGGTAATGTTTCCTGTAACAAACGAACTATCAGGCAATTTAAACAATCGAACACTGGCATACGACAGCGGTGCGCCCGACTGTGCATCTATAACTTTACCTTTGAGTTTTAGCTTTCCTGCATTCTGGGCAAAAGAGACTTCTGAGCATACAATACTAATACACAAACAAACAATAAATGATAATGCTTTTTTGGTTAATAATATGGATTTGTTTTTTCTAAAAATGTTCATTTCGGATAATAAAATATAAGTCTGGATTCAGATATGTGTTAATTGACCTTATAGGCCACTACTTTGTTTTTTAAGAAAGTGGGTACAAAAAGCATTTTTTTAGCTGGTATATATTCAAAATCGGCTGTATTCATTGGTTTTCCGATAGTATCTAACAATAAACTTGGTTTGCCATCCGGGGTTACATGCCAGATTCTGCCTCTCCATTCACTTACAAAGTATCCTTTTTTGCCATCAGATTCAATGCCGTCGATACCGCTTTTCTCTGTTCCCATTCCCTCGGCAAATTTGCTCAGGTCTTTTGTTTTGGTATCATAGGCATATAATATGCCTTCTCCGTTACCAATCAATAATTTCCCATTATCATAAAACAGCCCGTTAGGGTTTTTGAGTAGTCCACCTTCAAGAATTTTCTCCAATTTACCTCCCTGCAATTTCCACACGTTGTTAGCGCGCATATCGGTTACGTACAAAGTCTTGTTTTTCTCGTCTATCGTAATGTCGTTTAGCATTTTAGCATCAGGTACAGTATAATTATTCACTACCTTTCCCGTAGCTAAGTCAATTTCATTGATGGCAAAAAAACTCGCTGTATATAATTTATTACCGATTATACCCATCCCTTTTATGGCGTTCAGACCGGGAGTCATGATTCTTTGCTTAATCTTACCATCCAGGCCTATTTTCGCAACAAAGCTTTCCTGATTTTCAGGCACAGATTTACCATTGATACACGATACATATAGTACATTATTCTTTGCATCATACAATACAGATTCAGGAGTAGTCAGCGTAGTGTCAGATTCCCATACCTGAGTCAGAGTAGGCGTTTGTGCAATTATTCCAAGGCTCAAAACTGAGCAAAGGCAGAAAGAGGTAAACAAGGTTTTCATAAATAAATGGAGGTTAAATAGACGTTTGAAATTGGCTTTTGGAGGTGAATATTACAAAATAATTAGGTCTAAGGCAAACAACCTAGTAATAAAATAGACTTCCTATTCTTTTAAATCGACCAATCTATCAAGCAGTCCGAAAAGCCGGCCTTACCTTTATATAGAATGATGTTTCACCAATCATGATGGTATACCACCTCATTCACTGATAATGATACTGGTTTTCTTTAAATAAAATAATACCTTTGAAAACCGATTTTATTGATTTTATGAACGCAATATTACACAAAACCACATTGCATCTGATTATCTTCTTTTTGTTCCCAATTACTTTATGGGGGCAGACAATTTATGTATCCCCCATCGGGAATGATAATAATGTTGGCACTAAAAAGAAACCTGTAAAGAGTTTTGCTAAGGCGCAGGAATTAGCCCGGAAAGCATCTGCTGACCAAACTGTGGAAGTGATTTTCGCTGACGGAATCTATTACCTGCCTGAGACGATAAAATTTACAAATAGAGATAATAAGAGGGCTGTTACTTATAGATCAGCGCATGAAGGTAAGGCTGTCATTAGTGGTGGAAGTCAGTTGCAATTAAACTGGGAACGGTGGCAGAAAGGTATTTACAAAGCACAGGTATCTGCCAAAGTAGAAATAGACCAGCTGTATATCAATGGTAAACGTCAGCGAATGGCAAGATTCCCGAATGCTGTTGCAGGCAAGAATGTATTTGATACCTGGGAGCTGAGCCATAATACAGTAGCTGATACAGCCACGAACCCTTTGACCCTGAAAAGAATAGCATCCTGGCAAAACCCAAAGGGAGGGTATATTCATGCCATGCATAATGCTCTATGGGGAGATATGCACTGGCTGATTACAGGCAAGAATACTGATGGAACCTTGCAATATGAGGGGGGCTGGCAGAACAATCGCCCATCGGCTATGCATCCTTTGTATCAGATGGTAGAGAATATTTTTGAAGAACTGGATACACCGGGCGAATGGTTTTATAAAGCTGATGAGCAGACCATTTATTATATGCCAGAAACTGCAAACAATCTTAAAACGGCCAGAGTTGAGATTGTAAAGCTAAGGCATTTAATTGAGTTTGATGGTTCACATCAAGCCCCTGTGAAGAATGTAAATCTGAAAGGATTTGTATTCAGGCATACTGCCAGAACATTTATGGATAACAAAGAACCTTTACTGCGGTCAGATTGGACCGTGTATCGCGGTGGAGCCATTGTATATAATGGTGCAGAAGATTGCAGTATAAGCGATTGTGAGTTTGACCAGGTAGGGGGGAACACCATTTTTGTGAATAATTATAACCGGAGAATCAAAATCCAGGGTTGCTATATTCATCATAGCGGAGCGAATGGAATTGCTTTTGTAGGTGACCCGGCTACAGTTCGTAACCCTTTGTTCAGATATGGGAATCAGAATTTCGTAGACCTCGATAAAACACCCGGCCCGAAGGGCGATAATTTCCCGGAAGATTGTCTGGTAGAAGACTGCCTGATTACCATGACAGGCAGGGACGAAAAACAAACGGCCCCCATTCATATTTCGATGTCGCACAAAATCAGGGTGAATCATTGTTCTATTTATGATGTGCCACGGGCAGGTATCAATATCAACGAAGGTACTTTTGGTGGACATATCATTGAAAACAATGATGTGTTTAATACAGTGCTTGAAACAGGCGATCATGGCAGCTTTAACTCATGGGGAAGAGATCGTTTCTGGACTCCTGAAATCAATGAGACAGTAGTTGAGGTAGCCAAAGAACCAACAATGCCTTTCTGGGATATGCTCGAACCCAATATTCTGAGAAACAACAGATGGCGCTGTGACCACGGTTGGGATATAGACCTCGACGATGGCTCAACCCAATACAGAATTTATAATAACCTGCTGTTGAGAGGCGGACTAAAAATGCGGGAGGGATATGACCGTATCGCCACCAATAATATTATCATTAATAATAGTCTGCATCCGCATGTATGGTATCAGAATAGTGGCGATGTATTTAAGCATAATATTGTATTTATAGCCTATCGACCTGCTATTATGAATAAATCTATTGCGGATAATGGCAAATGGGGTAAAGAACTAGGCAGGAATTTTTTCGTTTCCAATCAGGAGAATATGCGCCGTTATGCTATCAATGATTGTGATGTGCATTCTACGAATGGTGACCCCTTATTTATAGATGCAGCCAAAGGAGATTTTAGGGTAAAACCTAATTCTCCGGCCTTAAAAACAGGTTTCAAAAATTTTCCATTGACTGATTTCGGTGTAAAAAAGCCTGCTTTAAAAGCTATTGCCAAAACACCGGAAATCCCTAAGGTAGATATTAAAGAAGAGTTTATCAATGAAAAGTCGGGTAGTTTATTTTTGTGGATGGGAGCAATGCTGAAAGAACCTAAAGGAGAAGAGCTGTCTGCTTATGGTGTAGGATATGATGAAATCGGGGTGGCTTTGACTAATATTCCGGCGGATGGTCCGGCAACAAAATCAGGCTTCAAAAATGGTGATTTAATTCAGGCAATTAATGGAGGCAAAATCAGCAATATTCAGCATCTGAAGGAGTATCTGAGTAAAAATTCAGAAATGAAAACACATACTTTTACGATAATCCGCAATCAGGCTAAAACCAAAATTACGGTTAATCAGACTTTGCCCTTGGTGGTTGTCAGGGAGTGAGTTTTAGTATGGGATGTATAAATATTGGGATTTGAATAATTGTAAACTGGAAACGACCGTCGCTCAGTTCGCACCACAAGTGTTTCATTCTACAATATGAGTATCTTCTTTCACATCATTCGGTTAAAAAACCGTGTGGTATGGTATTTTTACTGTGTTTCATATAATTATTTGTTAAATTAAAGACACACATATATGAAAGATCAGGATACAAGCTTTTATAGTCAAAGTGACGAACAAGCAATTGAACCAAATACATCACAACCGGAAAAAACCTGGGATGGCCCAATGTTAGAACCGGAACGTACGGCTGAAAACGAACAGGAAACTATCAATCAGCGGATAGCTGACAATGACGATAGAGGCCACGGTTCGGATAGCCCTCCTTTGAGAAGTGAACTTGACCCACCGACTGCACCCGATATTGTTCCTGATAAATCACCCGATGAAATCAATTATCCGGGTAAGAAGGACTATCCTCAGGTAGAACAGCCTAAGTTTTATGGTTCGTCGATAAGCTCGTCTTCATCAATCGGTAACGAAGATGATAGAGAAGAAAAGGGCGAAGAAGCACAGGAAACTCAACAAAAGGAAGAGGAAGAAAGACTGGAAAAAATAAAGGAGCAGGAAGCTGATTTGAGAGAAGCACGTGAAGGACGTGATGAAAGTATCAGAAAATCAGAAGAAGGAAATATTACTGATAACAGGGGATATAACGAGATTCGTGAGAACTCCCCTATAGGTAATGAAAGAGACAAAGAATTTCTGAATTGAATGTAGCGTTTAGCTATGATAGGAATAGAAAAGCCTTGAATCGAACACGATTCAAGGCTTTTCTATTATATTTTTCAGGTCTATTGTATATCTTTGGATAATTATTGACTCATGAAAAGACTTTTATTTATACTTTCAGGCCTTATCATTACAGGCTGCAGCGTAATAAGGCAAACACCTAAAACCGCTTTGGTTGATGGAATATACCTTCAGAAAAAAGCCGGACAATTGAGAAAAGTGTATGTTGATATAGAGGATGATGTTCTGCGTGTGCATCCTACGCAAACGCTTGCTAATGAAACAGTAACTGACACTTTAAATACAAGTGATTTTTACCCCACACAAATAAAAGAAGAAAGTACCGAGCGAAGCTTTTTTTCTAAACAAAGCTTTGATGTTGATTTCCTGACTATTCCGTTGAAGTACCGTTTTGCCCAAGCCGATGTCCCGGCACAATTAAATACTAATTTAAATGGGGCTGTTTATTTTGGCTATCGAATTGATAAGTATGTAGTGAGTTATAAACCCGATTTTTTCAGGCGTTCTCTGCGCAATATTACACATTATGGGTTTTCTTTCGGTATTTTTAATGGCTTAGGCAATACTGCCATGACACCAACCAATACTTTTAACCGTATTAATCAGGAATATGATGGCATAGTCTGGAACAAAGGTTTAGCCGGAATTTTTGCCATTAATAATTTTACATTAGGTATATCTGTAGGAATTGATAATCTGCTTGATAAAAATAAAAAGGCCTGGATTTATGAATCCAAACCTTGGGTGGGTATAGCCTTTGGGCTTAATTTGAATTAGTCTTTTTTATTGCGCAAATATCTCTGCCGCAAGTCTGGCATCATGACCATATAAATCATTCCTGAAATTGATTTTCCCTGCTGTATCTACCCAGCTTGTGAAATAAACGATATACACTGGTATGGAAGGGCTAACTTTAATCCATGTTTCTTTGTCAGTTTTCAGCACTCCATCAACCTTTGCCAAATCCCAGTCTGTATTATTTCTTAGTAGATAAAGCGCCAGCCTTTTAGGGTCTGATAATCTGATGCAACCATGACTAAATGCCCTTTTTGAATCACCAAAAAGCCCTTTGGATGGTGTATCATGCAGATAAATATTGAAACTATTCGGAAATAAAAATTTCATTTTACCTAAAGAATTCCTACCACCTGGTTTTTGTCTGATAGTAAAAGGTACATTTTTGGTATAGGCACCCCAATTAACACTTGATGGATTTATCACTTTATTGCCGGATAAAACTTCCATATTGTTTCTGGTAAGGTAATTTGATCCACGTTTCAATTGAGGCAAAATCTCATTACGTATAATGCTCTGCGGTATGTTCCAGTAAGGGTTCAGCACAATCTGTGAAAGATTACCTTTGAATATTGTTGTCTGCGTGGCAGATTTGCCCACCACTACATTCATTGCCAAAATCTGTTTGCCGTTTTCAAAAACGTGCAAGGTGTATGCAGGAATATTAACCAGCAAATAGTCTTTCTCTAATTCTTCAGGTACCCATCTCAGGCGCTCCATATTGAGCATAATCTGTTTGATGCGGTATTGAACCGGCTGATTCATTTCCTTCAGGGTAGGGGCGTCAATGTTACCATTGTCTTTTAAACCCATGCGTCGCTGAAAGCGTATGACTGCATTTTTTAACGAGTCCGTAAAAGTCATACTTGTATCCTGTAAGCTGAAATCACCAGTCACAAACAGGTTTTGCTTAGCTATTAGGATGCTGGAATCTCTGTCTCCGACAACTAATTGTTTCTTAGTAGGGCTAACCTTTGGCCAACCGCCTTTTCGTTCAATATTTCTATAAATCCGTAATTTTTCTTTCAGACGGATATAATATTGATTAACGGGCTCTCTGACCTTTTCTCCATCGTTCATCGAGACCAATGAATCGAGCAGCATCTGATAGTTTTTCTTTTTGCGTGGAATAAACCATTCCAGATCAAGCGGATTTTTTGTGATACCACCATAGGCTTTTACAGCATAGTTGAAGAAAGTAGTAGTCAGTAAAAGGTCCAGACGTTGTACTTCCACCTTTCGGTCCATAAAGTCCTTCCCGTCACTTTCAGCAATGGCAATCAGATTATCTAATTCTACATTCTGAAAACTGCTATCAGCAAAATCATAAGCATAGTTTTTGAGTTGACTATAGAAGTTCTGAGCTGCAGTGGTCATGCCTTTTTTATTAAACCATGCCGATTGGTAGGAGCGGCGGGCATAGAACTCTTTTACCTCTTGTCTGATGGTATCTTCTACGGCAAAACTCCTGAAGAAATTGTTTACAAGTACACTATCAAGAAGGATATCGGTAAAATTCTGTGAAGAATAAATACTTGAATCTGGTAGCACGCTTCTGCGTGATTTCTTGCCTTTTTTACAACTCGTCACACTGACAACAACAATTAAAATAATACAAAGTACAATGGCAAATCTTTTACCTTTTAGCATAAGCTATGCGTGGATTTTCTCTATAAATATATAATAAACTGCCATTTGCAATGACAGGAACAACTTGCGGTATCAGTTCGTTGGGCAAAGCGGGGCAACCGAAGCTGCGGCCTAATCTGCCATGTTGTTTTACAAAACCAGGGCTTACATAATCTGCTCCATGAATAATGATTTCTCTACGGCGGACATTATCGTTAATGCCTTTCTGCAAGCCTTCCAATAACAATGCCTTGCCATGTTTAGGGCTTTGGATTGTCTGCCCAACCATATAAAATCCCAGACTGCTTTTATGAGATTCCATTTCATTAGAAAAAGCATTCGCCGTATTATCACCCGAGTTCCGACCGTGTGCCACCAAAGAGGAGAACAGCAGTTTTTTCTGCAATACATCTATGACAAAAAATCTTTCCTCGGTAGAGGGTTTATTGAAATCAATAATCGTAATAATTGATTTTGAAGGCCGATACTTTTCAAAGCCTGCCATTGATTCCTGAAAGGCGGTGTAATCAACAAGGCCTTTCAGTTGACAATCGTTATAAAGTGTCTCAACAGCATTATTGATAATAACTGTATTTCCGTGGGTGATGTTTTCGTGATTATTGTTTTTTGAAACAATTTTGTTCGCAGAGGATAGTGCAATATTAAAGGTAATCAGGAAATAAATGAGTTGAACCGGTTTGAACATATCTTATGTGATTAGGTCAATAATTAATCAATACCTTTCCTTGTAACGCCTTTTGCTGCAAATCATTATAAAAGATTTGATTTATTTGCCTCAGTTAATGTGATGTTTTAGACAAGATTAATGAAATCGGATCTGCCCGCTAGCATTATAGAACGGGATATGACAGAACAAGCCTGCATTGCAAACAGTTCCAATGAAGGGGGGGCTTGTATCAGGGGTTAGTCGGGTTTTATACCTAATAATTAAATTAATCCTAACTTATTATAAACAAGAAAAAGCCCGTTTCAATCGGTTGAAACAGGCTTTATAACAAGATTTTTATTAGCTTACAAGCCATTATAGTAAAGAAAAACCCTTACCAGATCGCTTTCGGTTTTGGTGTTTAATTTTTCTTTTTTCATGTATGCCTCTACATCCGAAGCCTTATCTCCAAATGATGCTAATATAGATTTTTTATCAGTTTTTATCTTGGTAAGCTGAGAAACGTCTCCGACATAATAAGTGATATTATTCAAAATGTTTCTATGAACCGTAGCCGAACCATAAGGTTTCTCATCGATTATTGATTTACGGTTTTTCTTCCAAAGGTTAATCTTACCAGTCAATAGTCTTTCATAAAAAACTCCATCCAAACCCCTTTCGAAATTATATATATCTGTTCCTTTCTTTATAAAAAATGAAGCAATAGGCTGATTGAAACTTTTACTGCTGCCATCACGGTCTTTAAAAATAACCATACCCGCAATCTGATCGTACATCAGGTTAATATTTTCAAACTTTTTACCTGATGCCATTGTAACTGTACCTAATTCCCATGTTTCCAATAAAAAAGGAGATCCCTGAACATTTGTATACGATTGCCCTGTAAGTGGGGTGCCACCTATAATATCGTTCGATATAGCAATCTGGGCTTGGGCATTAGTGGCCACCCAGGCACAACAAAAGACAATCAATAGCTTTCCAAATTGTTTCATTGTATTCATCAATTAGGTTTAAAAGAAATGGGTTGTCCTATTTTAACGTAAGACAACCCATTACAAATATAATAAAAACCAGTAATATTTTAGTTACCGATACCAGGGTTAGTCTGGATTTCTGTCAACGGTATACCGAAAATATATCTTGTTTCAGTTGGTTGAATCAAAGCACCCGCACCAAAAGAGTTGATAGGTTGCCCTCTTCTCAGAATATCAGTTGTTCTGAAACCTTCAGCAAATAACTCAATACGTCTTTCAGTAAGTATAAAATTAATCAAATCTGCTTTAACCGGTGTTCCGAAATCGTAAGTAGCATCTGAACGCTTGTGTACAGCTGTTAATAATTCCAATGCACGGGTTTGGCTACCAACCTCGGCTTCTGCTTCAGCAAGGTTCAACAATACCTCTGCATAACGAATACTTGGTACAAAATCGATATATGGTGATACACCGCTGAATTTAGTGCTTGATGGGAACGCTGCAACTGAAGTAGTTGGTACCATCAGCTTCGCTTTACGATCATCAGAAGCTCTGAATTGTGCATTAGCATAAATACCAGTTGGGCCCGGATTGATATAATACTCAACGTTACCTGCATTGAAATAATACCCTAACTGGTTTTGTCCTCCAGGACCGTTTGTTTCAGCCATCGGGAATGAGAAAATAGACTCAACCGTAGTATATGGGGCTCTGAAAACAGAAACTACATCTGCCTGCAACTCATGCGCAACTCTGACAGGAGATTTGAAAGGAGCAGCTGCCGATACAATTTTGTTAGCCTCGGTAATTACACCTGCATAGTCTTTCTTCGCTAACAATACACGGGTTTTTAAAGCAATTGCCGCGTTTTTGTGCGCTCTGGTTGTACGCAACAATGGCGTGCTGTAAGTATCAGGCAATTGAGTTTCTGCTTCGTTCAGGTCTTTTAAAACCTGCTCGTATATTTGAGCAACCGTGCTTCTTGGCAAGTTGTTGTTAGCCGAAGTAACTTCGCCTTTCAGTCTTAACGGCAATCCCGGAGATACACCGTTATCTAATGCATAAGGTTTTGCGAAAAGCTGTACTAAAGAGAAATATGTAAGTGCTCTGATGAACTTAGCTTCGCCTTTGTAGTTAGTTGCCAATGCAGCACTAACAGCGTTAGGATTTGCCTCAATGCCCTCCAAAAACAAGTTAGCTCTGTTGATAGTCAGGTACCCTTGAACCCAGAAGTTAGCAATATAAGTATCTGAAGGATCCTGGTTACCCTGATACGTTGAGTATCCGGTTACAGAGTTAGTAGTACGGTTTACAAATTCTTCTGCACGGATATCGTTATAAATCATATAACGACCACCAAAAAGTGCTCCATTCTTGGCAGAACCATATAGACCTGTTATCTGTGATTCAACACGGGCAGGAGTACTGAACACAGTCACATCTGACAAGCTTAGCTCCGGAACTGCATTCAGGAAATCTTCTTTACAAGAAGAAAGGCTAAGCGTTAATGCCAATGATAGGAATCCTATTTTTTTATTTAATATTTTCATAAAATCAATGTCATTTAGAAATTAGAAACTTAAGTTAAGACCAAGTGTAATTTGTCTTCCTTGAGGAATTGAATTACGTTCAATACCCATAGCATTATTAGAATCTCCGTTAGTTGAGATTTCAGGGTCAACACCTGTATACTTGGTAAGTAAGAAAGCATTGTTTACCTGAGCATATACTCTTAAAGAAGTAATACCAGTTTTACCAAATGTACCCGGTACACGATAACCCAAAGTAGCTGTTTGCAAACGTAAGAAGTCTCCTTTTTCAATGTTCTCAGAAATCAGGAAGGATGAACCATTTGAAATATTGTCACCATAGATTGCTTTCGGAATATCAGTAATATCACCGGCTTTTTTCCATGAATTCAATACGTCTACTGAGTTATTCCAAACACGTTGGTCTCTCAAGCCCGCTTTACTACCGTTATAGATGTAGTTACCACCAGAGAAAGTAAAGTTTAATCCTAAATCAAATCCTTTGTATTTCAATGTATTATTGAAACCACCATACCAGGTTGGCATTGTTCCCCCTAATACCACTTGTTGTGATGATGGAGATACAGTTGCTGCACCGTCAGAAACGAATGTCCATGCTGTTGCACCACCTAAGTGATTGTATTGCACTTCTTTTCCGTCGCGGGTTACATAAATACGACGACCGTTGGCAGGGTTAACACCATGTGTTACTACACCATAAATCTGTCCTGCAGAATAACCAACCTTTGTGATATTTGTTGCTTCCAAACCAGACGTATTAGTCAGGATTGGCGTGTTGTCATCAACCATACTCGTAACCATGTTTTTGTTGGTAGAGAAGTTAATGTTAGTTGACCACGTGAAGCCGCCTTTATTAACAGGCACCGCATTGATTGAGAACTCCCAGCCTTTGTTGTACATTGAACCAACGTTAGCAAGAATTGTGTTGCCAGGGATACCTTTTGAAGGCGCCTGAGGTACATCCAAAATCAAATTGTTGATGTCTTTGTTATACCAGTTAGCTTCAAAAGTGATACGGTCATTCAGGAAGCTCACATCCAAACCAATGTTCGTTTGTGTACTTGTTTCCCATTTAAGGTCTTTGTTACCAGCCTGGTTAAATGCCAAAGTTGCAGCAGAACCATATAAGCCAGAACCAAACGTAGAGTATGAGCCGTAGGCGTTGTTCATGTTACCATTACCAACTTTACCCCAGCTTGCTTTCAAACGTAATCCTGAAAGCTTGTTGCCCAAGCCAAGCGATTTGAAGAATTCTTCTTCTGAGATTGACCAACCGGCAGATACCCCACCGAAATCACCCCAACGGTTTTGTGCAGCCAGAGCAGAGTTACCATCACGACGGTAGTTACCGCTGACGAAATATTTACCTGCATAGCTATAGCTTAAAGTACCCAGATAGGCTTCGTAAGCGACTTGTGAAATACCATTACCTGCTGCAAGGTTAGTAGTGTAGTTGCCCTGGAAATCCTGGAAGAAAAAGTCTGCCAAAGTCTGGCGTTGCGCACCCCAGGTAGTAGTTCTTCTTTTCTGAACATCAGAACCGGCAACAATTGAGATATTGTGTTTCTCGCCAATTGTTTTCATGTACTGCAATGTGTTAATCCAGTTCCAGTTGTCGCCGCGGGCTGTCTGGTTATAGGCATCACCTTGTGCTGACCAGCCATCACCGTTATATGGGTTCCAGAAACGAATGTTTTCTGTATTTCTGAAGTCCCAAGAATACGTGGTTTTGAAAGTCAGACCATCATATAGTTTTATTTCAGCACCTAGGTTAGCAATCACACGGTTTGTTTCAGAGGTGTTTTTATCTAAATCTCTTAAAACCGCTGCATTAGGGAACTGCGCTGGTAATAAGTTATTTTTACGACCTACAGTATTATTTTCTATATTGTATGAGCCATCTGCGTTGTAAGCAGGTAAGTTAGGTACCTGAGCAACCGCAATACGACCCAAACCTGAAGTAGCAAATGCACCACCAGTATAAGAACCACTGTTTGGCGATTTGTTCATCGAATTTGTGAAGTTGATATTTGCAGACAATTTCAACCAGTTGGTGGCCTGGTGATCCATGTTTAGACGACCAGAACGACGTTGGAAACTATTCGCTTTCAGGAAACCATCCTGATCAGAAAAACCTGCAGAGAAATAGAAAGTGGTTTTATCTGTACCACCTTGCAAAGTAAGGTTATGGTTTTGTGAGAAAGAAGTACGATATACCTCTTTATACCAGTCGGTGTCTATCAAAGACCCATCTGCATTGTATGCAGGCAGGAAAGACTGATTACTGGTGTTACGCTGAGAGATAGGAATAGCATTTGGGTTATTAGCCAATGCATTGGCTATTGCCATGTTTTTGTGGTCCATGTATTGTTGTGCATTCAATACGTCTGGTAGACGTACTGCTTCGCTTACACCTGCCCAGCTATCAATGCTTACTTTTGTTTTACCTGCTTTACCACGTTTGGTAGTAATCAATAATACCCCTGCAGCAGCACGAGAACCGTAAATAGCGGCAGAAGCAGCATCTTTCAATATATCGATTGATTCAATATCGGCAGGGTTAATGTCTCCCAAAGGGTTGTTTGTACTGGCGTTACCAGATACGTCACCAGTAGTGATAGGTATACCGTCTATTACAACCAAAGGGAATGAGCTCAATGAAAGTGAGCTAAGACCACGCACACGAATAACAGGAGGGTTGTTTAGTAGACCGTTAGGTTGTGTGATGGCAACCCCGGCGGCTTGTCCTGTTAAACCTTGTGAGAAACTCTGTACAGGACGTTCAGCAATCTGAGTGGCTTTAACCGTTGATGCCGCTCCTGTAAATTCAGTTCTTTTTTGTGTACCATACCCTACAACAACAACTTCACTTAATTGTTTGTTGTCTGAGGTTAATTGAACATCGACAATTGTACGGGTTCCTACAGGCACTTCCTGAGAAACTGTACCGATAAAACTGAAAATTAATGTTGCATTACCTGATACACTAACTTTGTAAACACCGGAAGCATCTGTTTGTGTTCCTTGTTTTGTCCCTTTTACCGTAACACTTACACCGGGTAGTGGTGAGCCATCTTCTGACGCTGTTACCTTACCGGAAACTGTCCTTTCTTGTGCAGAGGCCTGCCATCCAGTAAAGAGAATTCCCAGCATTAAGAGAAGAGATAATTGTTTTCTCATGTTTTGTAGGTTTGTTTAGTTTGTTTAATTAAAGACACAAAAAAATTTGGATTGTAAAATTATTAAAAAGCGATTAAAAAAAAAATTAAGGCTGAAGTCACGTATTGCAATGCTTACAACGGCATTTGTTTTTTAGGTTATTTGTAGACATTATAGTAAAATGTGTCGACATACAGGGTTATTTCAGCGACTTTAATAAAATATTAAAAATATCATGCCAATTGTTGAAATAATTATACGTTGGCTACCCTGAAAGGCTTAACTTCAATGGACTGCCAGACATTCTGGGTGATATAAGGCTCATTATCATACCAGGCTTTCATGTCATGGTCAGTTTCAAACTGAACAATCATGACCGAGCCTGCCATTTTGCCGGATTCATCGAGTATGGCGCCTCCAATGACAAAATTATCGTTTTCTTTAAGGGATTTCGCACCTGCCAGATGAGTAGGTCGGGCAGCCATTCGTCGGTGAATAGCCTCTTCATCTGCCCCGTCTCTGGCAATAATTACGTACTGATTCATTTTATACAATTTAGTTTAAGGCACTCTTACTTCTTTTTAAACTCCAGGTAATCATAATTCATGTTGCCATGCGCCACTGTATGCAACGTCATGGTATGAATTCCCTTTTCTAATCTGACTTCTGCCAATGCCTCAGCCTTGTTCCAATGGTGCCATTGTCGCCAGGCTATGGGTTCTTTAGGGTCAAAAGTCGAAACAACTTTTAAATTTTCGGCCACTGGTACGCGGTCTATATCTAAAGCAATAATACCATCACCATTGGCTGTATACATCAATCCGACTACATAAGTACCCGTTTCTTTTACATTAACGTAATATTTTATCCATTCGCTGTTTTCGGTCCACCCAACATATAACTGATTCATCTCAGGCATTACCTTATTGTAGGGGGTATTATCAATGTCTCGGGCCTTTGTGTACGAAATATCCACCCCTTCTTTCATTCTGAATTCATTCAGAAAACTACCATTTGCAGGGTTCAGTTTGCCACTTCCATTATTTGAACTGTCTGTATCGTGATAGGCAATCCCTTCACCACCCTGATTATAATGTTCACATTCAATCTTTCCCGGAATCTCCTGAATCTTATTTTGCCACGCCTGCCCTGCATCGTGAGGAATCTGCCTCTGAGAACAGGTATAGAGTATTAAAGAAAGAACAAAGAAAAGATAGGGTTTCATTATAGGTTTAGTGATTGATAATTTTTCGGGAAGCAAATTAAATCAAATTTGGTAAGTAAATATTGTAAATAGCCTATTATTATTTTGCCGGATTAAAGAATAAAAGAATAATACTATTGTGAGTCCATAAAGTGCCAAATAAGGAAACTTCAGTATAAAAGCAGGTTTTCATGGAAATGTCTTTTAAACTGCATTTTTCGTAGAATTTTTATAGAATTGCCAATAAATTTCAACCATAACCTATATACGTTTTTGATATACGTATATAATGATAAATATACCTAATGTGATTTTACTTAATGCGGGCACGCAGGTATTAGCATAACTGCTTAAAAGCATTGAATAAAAATACAGGCAATTAGTCTGATGGAGAAATAGGTATCGTTTTGTAATAGAAAAAGAACTCAATGATTTTGTAGCAGAAGTGCAATGTGATGTGGCTAATGCAGGTATCTGCGGCATTGTATGGGCACAGCATTTGGTAAGAAGTGAAGACAGAACACCATCTAACGCACATTTTATAAGAACTACGGATGGTTGGAGAACTACTGAGATACCTCCGAAAGGCATGAGTCACTCACACGAAAAATGTAACCGGATGCAATTTTTACCATCGTCTTCGTAAACTTACCACTCTGACTATAACAATTATCAGATTACAAAGGGCTACTATTCCCAGCCAGATGATTACACTTGGCGCCATCAGAAAAATCCGTTCCCAGCTTAAAACTCTTTGGGATATTAAAGTTAATATGGTCGGAATTAATAATAATACGATTAATGGGAGCAATCGTACAAGATTTTTGCTGACAACTATCCATGATGCTTTTAAACGGTGTTTTGCTACCCACGTTTTCATACTCCTGAACCGCACGTAAGTAAGTAGTAATGTAAGCAATATAAAAGTAGCCATCAATAATTCATAAATCGAATCATTCATAAAGGGTAATTCAGGCTCCTGATTTGTGATTATTTCGGCTACTCCTTTAATAAAAGTATGATAGTCCTGAAAAGCATTGATGCCACTATTGAACAGAATCACTATGCCATAACCCTCTTTAGTCAGAATCATTTGCTCTGCCTGATAGGTCCAGAATACACCGCTATGAGAAACATTCTTTTGCGGATCAACAAACCAGCCTAATCCATAGGAGTTGTTGGCAGGTGGTGAAAACATGGTTTCTATTCCTTTTTCGCTTAATAGTCTTTGTCCTTTATATTCTCCCTTGTTCATATAGAGCATCAGCCATTTGGCTAAATCTGATGTAGTAGATACCAGTCCTGCCGAACCCTCTACATACCAGTTTGGCTCTGCGAGTTTTACAGGCTGTCCAAACACGAATATGTTACCCTTTGGAATATGTTTCTGAAACTCAATCGTGCTGTGGTAAGCACTGGTATGAGTCATTTGCATCGGAGAGAGTATATGCTTTTGCAGATAATCTGCAAATTTCTCCCGGCTTACTACCTCAACTAAATGTGCCATAACATGATAATTCGGGTTATGGTAATGAAATTTCTCTCCCGGCTTATCGGCTAATTTCACATCTTTCAGGTTATCGATGGTATTACCTGTAGAGGCGGGTTGATGTTTGAATGTAAGTTCAGGATACACTAGATCTGACAAGCCACTGGTTTGATTAAGAAATTGCCTGACAGTAATATGGTCGGCACGGGTATCGGCCATTTTAAATGAAGGAATGTATTTTTTTACAGGCGCATCAAGATTGATTTTTCCTGCTTCTACCAGTTGCATGACAGCCATTGCAGTAAAGGCCTTGCTTAGTGAAGCAATGGCAAAAGGAGTACTACTTATGATGGCTTTGTCGTTTCCGTCTTTTCCATAGCTTTTCGAAAAAAGCACCTGATTTTTATCGACAATGGCAATTGATAAGCCCGGAATATGGTTTTTATCAATGTTTTGTTGAATAAACTGGTCTATTATTTTTAGCTGTGCGTCAACCTGGGCTTTAGCCTGAATACCTGCAAAAGTGAATAGGAAGCAAACCCATGTGGCTATTTTTAATCTTTTCATTATTAGGGGCAAGAAATATTTTACAAAGAAACGAATAGTTAGCCCTGAAATCTATGTGAACAGCTAAAGAAATTCATACTACAAAAAAAGTTTGGCAGCCCTGCATTTTACAAGACTGCCAAAACTGAACCTTAATTACATTTATTTATCTCTTAATTCTTATTCCTTACATAAACATTATTACTGATAGATTCCAGGCGTACTTCCGGGCCACCACCGTAGACTGTGCCTTCTAACAGATAACCAACAATCGGATTTTTCTGTTTTTTGTTTTTAAAGGCAATGTTCAGGTCTGAATATACTTCGCCGGTAATGGTTTTCATACCTAAGTTACCACCTTTGCCTTTGGGCCAGTTCACCTCAACAAATCCGCTGATTGTTTTCGCCTTGATGGCACTATTAATGCTGCTTAACCAGATATTGCCGTTAATCGTTTCTAAACTCACTTCGGCTTTTTTAGGCAAATAAACTTCGTAGTTGATAGTGCTGCAAACATAATAATTGTTGCCATTTCGGCTCCATGAAGAACGATGCTCTTTTTTGGCATCCGGACAATCTTCTATATTGCCTTTTTGAATAAGATCTTCGTCAAAGTCAGTTTTTATACTGATTTCCTCTGAGTTACTTTTGGCATTGACTGTAAACGCCTCATTCAATTTGCCTGAGTTTATTTCAACTGTAATTTTCACATAGACTTCGGCTTTATCCCAATATTGCACTTTGATGTCGTCGGCAAATTTAAGATTAAGGTCTACCGATTGATTGGCTGAGAATGGCATTCTTTTCTCAATTAACTTTTGTTTCTGTGCGTAAGTAAGTGAATAGCAAAGGCTGAGTAATAATAATAATGTTATCTTTTTCATAATTTTATAAAGGACAAAGGTTGTTATTTTGACTTGCGAACGTAGATATTACTGCTTATCGTATTGAGTTGCAGATTCACACCACCACCGTTGAGATTGCCGTTGATATTATGTCCACCGCCCACTCTTGACATTCCATCCTTTCCTGATTTCAGATTCAAATCGAGATCTGAATAGATTTCTCCTGAAATTGATTTCATCGATAAGGTAGCTTTAGCCGTAGCCGGAAGCGTGATGTCAAGTTCACCACTTATCAGAGAGATAGAAGAAGGCGTAGACTGATTAAGGGATGAGAATACTGCCGTGAGTTTGCCACTGATACTATTGGCTACAATAGGTCCTGTTATGTCATTCAGCTTAATGTCGGCATTGTTGGTTTTTATTTCCAGGTCTCCGGCTATATTATTGACGGTAACGGTTGAGCCTTGAAAATTAATCTGTGTAAACATGATACTTGCTTTGTTCGGAACCAGAATCGTGTATTTCGACGCTTTTCTTGAGGCTTTCTCAATTCTTAGTACACCACCTTCAAGGTTAACCGCAAGGCCGAGCCCGGTATTATCAATATTGGTATTATAGAGTGGTTTCAAGCCTTTTGCCTGCTCAGGTATTGGTTCGGTACTGCCACCTTTGATGATTACTTCGTCTCCGGCGTGGCCTTCAATTTTAATATTGTCGGCATCAAGTTCGATAGCTATTTTGCTGTCTTTGTTATTGGCTAATTTAGACTTAAACTCCTGGGCTTGCGTATAAACAGCAGTTAATAAAAGGCAAGCGACTATTAAGATATTCTTTTTCATTGTAATATGCTTTTAGATAATTCTGAAATTGATTGATTAATGGATTTTTCTAAGAATAAGGCCTTTACGTCTCGGAGAATCCGGTTTTTATTAATTGTTTGATTGTTTATAAGGTAATTAACTTAGCTGCGCCTTCCTGGGCTTTCATCCGCACTACATCCATTGCTCCTCTGTCCTGCGATATTTGCTCCATCGTTTCCGAAGCGCGTTTTTCTTTCATCAATACCAGTAATTCGATGAGTGTTATCTGAATATTAGGGTCGGTCTGAATTTTAAGAGATTGAATGAGTCCTTCTCTTACCAATGGTTCGTCTTCAAAACGAGCCAATGCCTGGCAAGCGGCCAGACGCACATTCACGTTATCGTCGAAATTCAGGGTATTAATCAGAAGCTGTATCAAATCCTTGTCTAATTCTTTCAGTTTCAGGCTTTGGTTTACTGCATCAATTCTTTCGCTGGCCGATGTCAGATTCACCTGCTGAAACTGCAGGGTTTCTTTCATGGCTGTTTCATGAGAACTTTCGGTGAAGGCTATATTGGTACCGCTATTGCTATAATAATAACCTACCGAGAAACCCCCAATCAATAATGCGATTCCTGCCGCTATTCTCAGGCTTAAAGCTCTGAACTGGATGATTCTGCCTTTCTTTTCAATCTTGCTCAGCAACGCTTCATTCAGGTTTTTCGAGGGGGTCTCCCTTGCAGCCTGATGGTAATAGGCAAACTCGGCTATATGCTGCTGCAAATGCGCAGGGACATTGCTTTTGCTGAAAAACTCTTTGATATACTTTTCTTCCTGGAGTGTGGTTTCACCTTCATAATATTTCTCCAGCAATTTTTCAATTTCCTGATTCATAATTGTTTGTTTTTAAATAAACGTCTCTCACACTTTTTCGGGCTCTCGACAATATGACTCTTATATTATTAATGGTCTGTCCTGTAACCTGTTCAATCTCTTCAAACGAGTATTCCTCTACATCACGTAGGTGAAGAATCGTCTTCTGAAGCTCGGGCAAATTATCAATGATATTTTTTAGCAACTGATTAGTATCTGATAATTCTGCCTGCTCGTGCGGGGTGTAATTTGTTGCACTCACATCTACTGTCTCTAAGCCTGTACTGGTATGGCTGAACGCATGAGACTTTAGTTTATCCAGACAAAGGTTTTTGGTCATTTGCACGGCCAGTGCCTCTACACTTTGATACGCCCCTAATTGTTGTCTTTTATCCCATAGTCTTAAAAATATTTCCTGTACGGTGTCTTCCGCTTCTTCGTTATTCCGAAGAAAGAGTTTTGCCACCCGATATAGACGGGACTGGTGAGGAAGAACCGATTGCGTAAATACTTTTAAATCCATTTCAAATACATAGACGACTAGCCCGGAAAAACATTACAAATCTTTGCTGAATTTTTTGAGAAATGCTAAAAATGGCCGACAATCTTAAGGACGGTGCATATAATTGTAGATGAATTAATGCATGAATAAGCGGTAAAATAGTTGTAAAAAATAAACTAATTATTGTTTTATGATAAATGAGTATTATTTTTACTGATATTTAAAAATTCATGTAATGAATCAGGTAAAAATTGTTTCCAGAATTCTTTTTTACATCACGAGGCTGTTTGCATCCTTATATTTGGGTACAACGGCCTATTCTATCTTTTGTTTATTGACCGGATGGTCGTTGGGATTCAGAGAGAATAAGAAGTATTTTCAGGTGATGTATCCCTTTACAGAAAAACCGTTTTTGAACGGCGATTATAATATGCCATATATTATTTTCGATTTCCTGTTGGTGCTGGGTTTGTATGGATTGTTCTTTCTCCTTGCCAGTAATATTTTTAAGGCATTTTTTCAGCCGAAATTATTTACGGAATATGGTATCAGGCAGCTGAGGTATTTCTATCTGGCTAATCTTTTCTTGCCGGGCTTAATGATTTTCTTTGCCAGCATTTTTACTGAGGTAGAAGATATGGCTGTACTTTTAGCTATCTTGCACTTCATTTTAGGTATTTTCGCCTATTTCTTTGCCGCTATTTTCAGACAGGGTTTACAATTGCAAAAAGAACAGGATTTATTTATTTGAGATATGCCAATTATTATAAATGTAGATGTGATGCTTGCCAAACGCAAGATGCAAAGCAAAGAGTTGGCAGAAAAAATCGGTATCACAACCGTGAATTTATCTATCCTAAAAACAGGTAAAGCCAAAGGCATCCGCTTTGATACTTTAGAAGCTATCTGTAAAACACTCAATTGCCAGCCTGGGGATGTTTTGGAGTATTTGGAGGAGGGGTGAAAGAGTATTTGATTTTTTTGAAGATGAAATACAAAATTTTAAAGATATTAGTGATTATCAATAATTGGTTCCTTGAAATTGAGCTGTAGTTTACACAATTTTTAGTAAAATACCGGAACAGTTCATTTTTTGTCCAATGAAATTCGCCCAATGTTCCCACGAGTTTCTACAAAAGATACTGTCCAAGGTATTACCACTAACTTTTTAATAGGCTCATCGTTACTGACGAAGAAATATTCAGAGTCAACGTTTTCTGAAGGTTTATCAATCCTAAATTCATTGAAATGAAAGACAAGTTTGATTAAGCCTTCACCTATGTAAGGACTTTTAATTCTAAAATTATAAAGATTATTCTCTCTGCCAACAAGTTTTTTCTCAAAAAATATTTCATGATTTTCTTTTAAGTCAATCCTATATGAATTTCTTGAAGCTTCAGAAAAGGTCTTTTCTAACTCATTTTTTAATTCATTTAATCCTATTTCTGAGTTTTTATAAATTATGCACCTAAATTGCTTTAAGTCAAACGGGATAAAATTTACGTCTTGAGATACAATTACGACCTTCTCTATATTCTTCACAGAATGAACCAATCCAAGTTCGTAAAAAACATTAGCATTTAATTCGGTTAAATCTGCAATTATAAATTCAGATTCTAGAATTTCGTCTAAAATTGTTTGTAAAATATGGGGTTTATGAATATCATCTCCACGATTACAAATTAGATTTATATTTTTAGATTGTAATGTATTCTTAAATACGCTATAGACCACATCAAACTTTTCGGAGAAAGGCATAATTACAAAGCATGTTCCTTTTCTAATTTTACCTTTACTTTGCGCAAAATATGTTTTTGGATACATAAATCTATTGTTTCATTTGTAATGCATTTTATCCACAATTTAATTTAAATACTCCTAACTTGTATGTTATATAGCTAACTTATTTTTTGTTAAGTAAGATATAGATAAGGAACTTTGAATTCATTAACTTAATATCAAACTTTCTTTGAAAAACTAAATTTTAAGTTTTATAAGAGTTTTCTAGAGTACAATTTAAAACCGATTGTTTTTTGCATAGATTAGGTATTGAATGGCTCCAATCACACCTCAGCCTTAAACATCAATATGCTAAAATCAGACAGACTCGTCCTGTAGGGTAGGGTGTCCAATAAAATGAAAAAGTTCTTGCAATTTTGTAATTGGAAAAGAACAAAATATATGCAAGAACCCAAGCACTGGAATGCTTTAGGAACAAATATAGTTAGATTAAGGGCAAAAGTCAAAAGTAGTCGAAGAGAGA
>CALRLS020000007.1:0-32684 GCA_943368815.1 Cyanobium sp. NIES-981 | reverse complement strand
TCAGGAACCGAGCCTGCATTAACCAGTTTTTGTGTGCGCTCTAATTGTATTTTTGATACATCTAATTGTCTTTGCGAAACAGCCAGAAGGTCTTCCTGCGACAGTATGTTCAGATAAGCCACTACTACGTTCAGTGTTATGGTGTTCTTCATCGCCTGCAAATCAAGCTTTGCTATTTCGACGTTCGTCTGATTGAGCGCTATATTATTGCGGGTCTGATAGCCATCAAAAATAGTTACTCCCGACGAAAGCCCAAAACCATTTGACCCGACAGTATTGGTAATAATACCGTTAGTATAGGGGTTGATGTTACGACCTGAATACAGGTTCACGTTGGCGCTTCCGTTAAGGTTCGGGTATCTGGCCCATTTAGAAGCATCGTATGTGTTCAGGCTGTTTTCTACGGCCAGGCCACTTTGCCTGATAGAAAGATTATTCTTCAAGGCTACATCAACAGCCTCTTGTAAACCTATCTTGTCTGCGGTTGCAGTACTGGAAGTAACAGGCGACGATTGCTGTGCCTGAACGAAAACATTTACAAGTAATAGCAGCGATAGCAGCGTAAGCGTAGGTAATAAGATTTTAGCAAATTTCATGAGGAAAATATTTTTCATTACTATGAACCAATTCGATGAAACTTATGAGGCTTTATACGAGTTTTGATAGGACAATCTTACGAAACAATCTGCTATACCTGCCACAAGAAATGGATAAACGGTTTTATTGAAGTTTAGACTAAACACTTTAGGGTTTGAACTTCTTGAAAAATAGCTTTAAGTTTGAACTATATTTCATTTGTTGCTAAACAAAGGCTTGAAAATGAGCGGTCAAATGCCAAAGGATTTTCTGAAATTTATGAAGAATCCTGATTTTATCGAGGGGATTTACAACTATTGCGATAGTTGGTGTGAGCGCTGTGCCTTTACCGATAAATGTATGAATTTTGCCATGCGGAAGTACAAAGAGGATGTGAATGGTGAAGCCGGCATTGGCGATAGTATGACCGAGGTTTTTCAACAGACTACCGATTTGATCAAGCAGATTATTGAAGACAAAGGCATGAACTGGGAAGAAGTAATAAGCCAGGTAGATACCGAGGCTCCAGCGATTGACCCACACCGGGAAGCCAACAAACACCGGAATGTAAAAACAGCCAAGGAATATACTTATTTATACGGTTCATTTCTGAAAGAAGAGCAAGGCTTTATGCAAGGCAAAGGGGTGGAGTTTCAGAATGATTTGAACAAAGGAATTATTTCGGTAGAAGAAGCCGAAGAAGCGCTATCACAGATTGAAGATGCTTTTGAAGTAATTAACTGGTATCAGAGTCTCATCTATATTAAAATCCGGAATGCCTGTCAGTTATTTTTTGAGGACAACCTGAGTGATTTCATGATTGATTATTATAACGGGAAAGCCAAGCTGACACTCGTCAGTATTGACAGAAGCATAGCTGCATGGCTGGTGCTACAGGTACATTTTCCGGAAAAAGTAGATAAAGTGAGCGAAATTCTGTTTCAACTTGAAAAACTACGCAGCCAAATAGAAAAAGATTTCCCTAATGCTCGTAAATTTGTAAGACCGGGCTTTGATTCGTGATACGCCCTCATATTTTAACCTCATTTCATGCAATACGAAATAGTTATAGGATTAGAAGTACATTGTCAGCTTTCGACTGAGAGTAAAATTTTTGCGTCAGATTCTAATAAATTTGGCAGTGAGCCAAATACCAATATCAGCGTCATTACATTGGGGCATCCCGGTGTACTACCAAAATTAAATAAAAAAGCCGTAGAATATGCCATCAGAATGGGGCTGGCCTGCGGCTGTGAAATAACCAGAAATAATTATTTCGACCGTAAGAATTATTTCTATCCGGACCTCCCGAAGGGCTATCAGGTATCACAGGATAAATATCCCATTTGCCGGGGTGGTGGTGTGACCGTCCGTTTGAAAGACGGTAAGCAATTCAAAGTAAGAACGCTTGAATTACATCATATACATCTGGAAGAAGATGCAGGAAAATCTGTACACGAAGGAGACAGCGCTTATACGCGCCTGGACTATAACAGGGCCGGAACACCCCTGATTGAAATAGTTTCAGAACCCTGCATGACAAGCGCTGAAGAAGCAGGCGCTTACCTGACCGAGATAAGAAAGATGGTTCGTTATCTTGACATCTGCGACGGTAATATGGAAGAAGGCTCCATGCGTGCAGACCTAAATATTTCGGTTCGTCCGGTTGGTACAACAAAATTAGGGACGAAGGTAGAGGTAAAAAACATGAACTCTATCCGCAACCTGCAAAGGGCTGTAGAATTTGAATACAAGAGGCAGGTAAGAATGGTAGAAGCCGGAGAAGAAATTATTCAGGAAACACGCATGTTTGATGCTGATAGCGGTGAAACCTATGGTATGCGAGTAAAAGAAACCATGAATGACTATCGGTATTTCCCGGAGCCTGACTTAGCCCCTATCAGAATTTCTGATGAATGGCTTGCTTCTGTGAAGGCAAAGATGCCGACATTGCCGCATGAATTATTCAGGCAATTTACACAGGAATACGGTCTTTTAGAAGAGCATGCGGTAGTACTTACTGAGAGCAAAGATTTAGCAGGCTATTTCCTGGAAACGACCCGATTCATAAAAAACCATAGAGCTATTGCCAATTGGCTTACCTCTACCATCAAGGGGTATCTGAACGAAAAAGGCATCGAAATCAGTGAATTGCCGCTGAAACCCGGACAATTAGCCGAGCTGATTGCTCTGGTTGATGAGAATAAAATAAGCAGTTCTGCTGCCGCACAGAAGCTTTTCCCATTATTGCTGGACAATCCTTCTGAATCGGCTTTATCGTTGGCAGAATCGAACAATTTGATTCAGCAAAGCAATACTGACACCTTACAAACGTTAGTGAATGAGGTTCTGTCTGCTTATCCTGATAAGGTAAAAGAATTTAAGAACGGGAAAAAGGGCCTGCTTGGCATGTTTGTTGGCGAAGTAATGAAAAAATCGAAAGGTACTGCTGATCCCAAACTTACCAATCAGCTATTGATGGAAGCCTTGAAATAGTACGCCCTACCCTATCATTGAACATTTGAATTAACACATATATGAAACAATCAATTTTTGCTATATGCTTTCTGGCCTTTGGTATCGCCTGTCAGTCGCAAACGCAAACAACAAGTGCCGAAACAAAAGCAAGCCCCGCCCCTGGCCCCGGAAAGAATTTTACCATAAAAGGCAAACTCAATAATGTGGTTTCGGGTAAAGTGTATCTTGAGAGAATGAACGACAGAAATATACCATTGAAGATAGATTCTGTAAGTATTGCTGCCGATAAGTCTTTCGCTTTTAAAGGTATCATTCCCGAGCCGGGTATTTATCAGGTCAATATTGCCAATCAGCAGGTCATCGGTTTGATTTTAGATGGTGGCGAAAACCTAAATATAATAGCGGATGGTGTAAGCACCCCTGATAAGGCTGCCACTTTCAGTGTAGATGGGTCACCTGCTATGGCCAAATTTAATCAGGTAGTAGCTGAGGCTCAGAAGTTTCGTCAGACACAGGTAACGTTGCAGGAACAATTTGAGGCGGCATCCAAGAAAAAAGACACAAAGAAAAGCAAAGAATTACAAACGCAATATATGGCGGCTGAAGAAGCTTATGGTCAGGCTATCAAGCCAATCATAACAGACCTTGGTACTTCACTGGCAGGTTTAATTGCCATCAATAACTTTCTGAATCCGGAAAAAGATTTTGAAACTTTTGCCAAAACAGCGGCGCAATTACAAAAAGAAGGACAAAATCACTTTTTTGCTAAACTGTTTATTGAAGATGTAAAACGCAGAAGTGCGGGTTCGGTAGGCTCTGATGCCCCTGACTTTGCTTTGGTAGATATGGCAGGCAAGAGTGTAAAGCTTTCAGAATTAAAAGGTAAAGTAGTGATTCTTGATTTCTGGGCTACCTGGTGTGGGCCTTGTATCATGTCTTTTCCGGGCATGAAACAAGCAATGGATAAGTACAAGAACAATCCGAACGTACAATTCTTATTTGTGAATACATTTGAGAGAGTAGAGCAAAGCCAATGGAAATCAACGGTTACTAACTTTGTTAATCAGAGAGGTTTTAATACTTTCCCTATCATTTATGATATGGGCGGAGAAGTAGCGCTGAATTATGGTGTAAATGGTATTCCGGCTAAGTTCTGTATTGATAAAGAAGGGAAAATCAAATTTAAAAGTACCGGCTTTATGGGTTCGAGTGAACTGGTTTTACAGGAAATGAGCAAATGGGTAGATGAAGCTGCGAAATAGAAAATCATAAACGAGAAAAGGGAAGATTTCAAGTCTTCCCCTTTTTTATGCCTTTGAGCAGGTGTTCTATAATCTCGTTACCCCTTTACGCTTCAATGCCAGGTCATGGGCAGTATCATAATAGGAACGCAGGTTTGTCCAGTCGAATATTTCAGAGATATTTTCCACACGGTTACGCTGCATAATACGGTCACGACGATTCATCGTAACGAAATTAAACATGATGTCAGCTAATTGATCAGCCGCTTCGTCATAGTTCTTTTCTTTGCGATCTACCACATAGACCCCGACACTCTCATAATCCTTCATGAGTTGTATCATAAAATCACCAAAGCCTGATAAATCACTCGTTACGGTAGGAATCCCCCGTACAACACATTCCAATGGTGTATAGCCCCAAGGCTCATAATAACTAGGGAAAATACCTAAATGGCACCCTCTTACAAACTGACTGTATTCCATACCAAATAATGGATTGGTAGGCGAGATAAAATCAGGGTGATATACAAATTTCACACGGTCCTGCTGATGATTCAACAGGTTGGTTGCTTTCAGGTAACTTGTGATTTCATCCTCCTGCTTCAGAAGGTGCGTAACAGTATGAGGTAATTTCTTGGTTTTCCAGGTCTGAATGGTGCGGCGTAATCTTAAGCGCCAATATTCATCTACAAACTCGTTCAAATCGGGCAGATTATGGTTTTCATTAGATGCAGACGCATGGAACAGATGCTCACCTACCTGTTTTTCAATCGCATCACAGGTTTGTCTTATTTCTTCCATTACCGCCCTCGACTGCAACACTTCAGGGTCAATTGAATATACAGGATTTTTAGTGATAATAAACATCACAATGGTAGTGTCAAGCCCTGCCTGCACAATCTTGAAGTTCAGCCTTTTTAAAGCCTCCAAGGTTAAATCATAGCCTTTATTTCTGAATTCATAACGCCCGGAAGTAAAGAAATATAATGTATTGTCCAAATCCCAGGAATAACTCTGGAAGAAATGCCCCATTACAAACTGATGGATTTTCTCTTTGTATTTCAAATGCAGATTCTGGAATTCGTGTGTAGCGGCAAAACGTGTTACGTTCAGGCCATTCGGCAATATAAGGTCACAGGTGCGACCGAAAAACACTTCGCATTCCTTAGCTGTCACATCACTCACGGTGGTCAATACATGGCTTTTCTGAGCAGCCAGGCGTTCAATTTTAGCCTGAGCTTCTACACCATAATGCTTTGCCTCATATTCCCAGTTGTAATGCGGTAGTTTATCGTAGAAATCTGCTTCGTTACCGGCTATATAGCGCCCAAGCATGGTAGCATGTGTGGTAAATACAGTCGAAATGGGTACATTATCTGTACGGATGTCTATTAGCGCCGTTGCCACCATCCACTCATGAAAATGCGCAATCACATCATTTTTGTGGCCATAGGTTTCACCAAATTCTGTCAGAAACACCCTTATCATTTCACCCAGTACAATCACCTGATCAACCAGCGTTTCTGCATTCAGGGTAGAAATCTGATGTCTGGTCCATAAGTTATGTTTAAAATCATTGCTTTTATATAGCAGATTTCTGAAGTCTAATAATACAATTTTTGGTTTGCCTGTTACAAGCCAGCGGCCGTAATGTGCCTCATAGCCCATTTCGCGCATGCGTTTTACAATTCTTCCAAAATATGAGTCTTCCAGATCTTCAATCGGTTCAAATTCAACCATGGCTGTATTCTGGAAATACGGGCCAATCAGACAGTAATTTTCACCCCACTCTTCAACCATAGAGGGCACCTTTGAACGGATAACCGTATAAATTCCTCCAACCTGATTACATACTTCCCAGGCTATTTCCATTAATAAAGGCTTCTTTTGCTCACGAGGCTGAATACTGACAGTTTCTTCTGATTCTTTTCTTAGTTTTTTGGACGTTACCATGTGGGTTAATTAATTTAATCAATTCCGAATGAGTGAATTATGTAATAATTTTTAATAATAGCAATAAAAAATTTAACTTTTCAAATATCCGTGAACTAAAAGTCTGAATGGGGTGTACAAAATAAAAACAAAGCTATCATTTTTACCTTTTTGAAAAATCATAAGGTAGGTTATTTTTTATGACAGACCGTACAAAGTATTTGATTGGCGCATTTTTGGTTTTTGGAGCTGCTTTTGGTTTTGCTTTAAAAGGTATTTTCATCAAGTCTGCCTATCAGTACGGCATCGATTCTATCTCGCTTTTATGCTTACGTTTTTTGTTTTCTGCACCTTTTTATCTGTTTATTATTTTCCGTAAAAGGTATAAAGAAGAGTCCCATCCCATCTTTTCCAGGAAACTCTGGCTTTATGTTGCATTGGTTGGTTTTATCGGTTATTATGTATCCGCCTACTTTAATTTCTTAGGACTGGAATATATTTCTGCCAGTCTGGAACGTATCCTGCTTTTCATTTATCCGACGTTTGTGTTACTCATTAACGCCTTTTTAGTCAAAAGAAAGGTAAGCAGATTGCAATGGCTGGCACTCCTGATTACTTATGCAGGTATTTTCGTAGCTTTTATGAAGCATTTTGAGGCACATCAACAGAAAAACATCGCTTTAGGTGCGTTTTTAGTGATTTTAAGCGGATTCACCTATTCGTTTTATCTGGTTGGAAGCGACAAGCTGGTCAGTAAAATAGGTACAACCCGCTTCACCTCCTGGGCAATGCTGGCAGCTTTAGTACCGACACTGATTCATGGCTTTTTCTATAATAGACTTGACATTTTTCAATTTCCGTCTGAGGTTTACGTTATTGCTTTATCGATGGCTATTTTTTCTACTGTTCTGCCGACCTATATGTTCTCTGAGGGAATCAAGCGTGTGGGGTCCGGGAATGCTTCAATCATTGCAAGTATAGGCCCTATTTTCACTATTGTATTAGCAAGCCTGTTTTTGCACGAACCCATCTGGATAGAGCAAATCTCAGGCACGATTTTGGTATTGACAGGTGTGTTTCTGGTAAGTTGGAAAGGTAAAAAATAATATAAATAGCCTTTCAGAAAAGCGAGTTAATTGAGTAAAGGGATTTAATAGAGTATATTTGAAAGATTTTTCACGAAACCGATTTTTATGAGATATGTGTGCTTCCTTTTAGCTGTCGTATTAATGACTGCCTGTGATAAAAAAGATGCCAGTAAAAAAGTACAATTCTGTGATAATCCGGAATTTAAGAAATACTGGTATTCTGAAAATGCCGAAATCAGCAGCTATCGTTTACAACAGGCGCAATTCGGAAATCTGAATGATGGTGAGGCCATCATGGTTTTTAATACTGAGGATTTCCGGAAAGACAAACACGTGAAGCTGGAATCGAATGCCAAAGAAAAAGCCGTAAAAGTACTCAAACTTAATTTTATCAAGCGTTTTGTGACGGGTATCCATGACTTTTCTATGTATACCTCGGTATTTACTCCTGTGCAGACACAGGATATTTCTTCTACTTTAAAAGTCTCCAATACCAATCAGGATTGGAGCGGACAGACTTTTTTACAATTGAATTTCCGGCAGAATGGCTATCAGGTTTTAGGCAAATCTTATTTTGAAGAAGAAATTGAAGACGATTATCATATAGATAAGGCTATTCTGGAGGATGAATTGTGGACACGCATCCGTTTAATGCCTTGCAACGAACTACCAATGGGAAAAGTTGTTCTTATACCAAGTCTGGGCTCTTTAAGACTAAGACGCGAAAAAGCTGCCCCTGCCATTGCAGATATTACATTGGAGCCTTATAAGGGAGATTCTACTTTCAGAGGAGATTCACTACAGGACTACCGGGTAAAATATATTGAAAGCAAACGAAGCCTGCGAATCATTTTCGAAAAAGGCTTCCCACATAAAATTGTGGGTTGGGAAGAAAGCTATATTGCTAATAATAAGGTATTAACTTCAAGAGGCATACTTAAAGCTACCATTCAAAATCCCTATTGGCAGAAAAATATGCCTGCCGACACCATTTATAGAAAAAAGTTAAATTTGAAGTATTGATTTCATAATTTTGTTCTAAATTTTACGTTCAAGGTTCTGTATTCCGTTCATATCTAAGAACATAATTCAATTTTGATGAAAAAGAACAATTTTGTTTATTTAATAAGTACTTCCTTTTTTCTTGCTTTAGCACTTTTCTCCTGCGGAGACAAAGAAGCCCAAAAAACTGATAATGTAGCCAAGGGCCCAAGTATACATACTTTGATTTTTATTGATAAAACTGCGAGCGTTGATGTACAAAAGCCCTTCATTGCGCAGAAATACCAACAGGCGCTTACTTCCATTATAGAGCAGAATTTCAGAAAAGCAGGCGATACCTTTCAGATATACTATATTCATGAAAATACATCAAAGGCCCGTACCTTGTCTCTAGTCTGCCGCACCGAAATGGAAGATACAGAGGGTGTAAATGCCACTGACCTGGAGGCTATAAAGACATCTTACGATTTATCTATCCGTAAAGAAAGAAACTTCGTCATTCAACAGTCATTGACTCGTCTTGGAGCACAGAATGATAATGCCTCTAATCTCGAAACCAATATTACGGCAAGTATTCCTGTCATTGCGAAACTGACTGAAAACCCTGGTACAACAAAGGTTTACTATCTGAGTGATATGGTAGAAAGTGTAAAAAATGGCAGGGATTTTCAGATACGCCCACCGAAAGATGAAGCACAAGCTGAGGAGTGGGCAAAAGCGGATGCTGAAAAACTGAAAACATATACTTTAAACAGTCCGGAGATTTCGATGATTCTGCCTTTTGAGCCTACGAGTTCATCAAGAGAAAATAATCCTACTGTAACGCATTACTGGCAGAAATTATTTGAGAATCTGGGAGTAATGGGAGTGACAGAGATGTAGCCTTGCACGAGAATCTTAAGCGAGACAAATAATCACTCATTCCCTCAATCACTAAATCTTATCCCATAAGGACATAAAAAAAGAGGCAAATCTTCCGATTCGCCTCTTTTTTTATATCTACAAGAAATTACTCTCCTTTCAAAGCTTCAGCACCACCAACAATTTCAAGGATTTCCTTGGTAATTGCTGCCTGACGGCTACGGTTGTACTCAATTTTCAATGAACGAAGTAATTCGTTAGCATTGTCTGTTGCTTTATCCATCGCTGTCATACGTGCACCGTGTTCAGAAGCATTCGATTCCAACACCGCTTTATATAATTGCATTTTAATGGCCTTTGGTATCAACTCCAATACAATCTCCTCTTCCGAAGGCTCAAAAATATAATCAATCTTAGTGGCTTTTGAAGCATCCGCTTTCTTATCTACCAATGGTAGCATCTGGTCAACACGAAGAATCTGGGTAGCAACGTTTTTGAATTCGTTGTAAACCAATTCAACTACATCATATTTACCTTCTGCAAATGCAGCCATGATTGTTTCGGCAGCAGAACGGGCATGAGCAAAATTCAGGTTCTGAAAAATACTCATATAGGTATCGTTCACTTTGAAACTGCGACGAGCCAAAGCCTCTCCACCTTTCTTTCCTAGTGCCAGTATCTCTACATTCCCTTTAGCAGCCTGCGAAGGGTACTTTTCATTAATGGCAGCAAGCGCTGCTTTAATGATGTTTGCATTAAATGCACCACAAAGACCTCTGTCAGATGTTACTACTACTACCAGTACTTTTTCTACTGTGCGAACCGTAGTATAAGGGCTTGTTGCGCCTACTTCCGTATTAGCAGATACAGTAGCAATGAGTTCGTTTAGCTTGGTAGCGTATGGACGCATCTGAAGGATAGCATCTTGTGCTCTGCGTAACTTCGCTGCAGATACCATTTTCATGGCTTTCGTGATCTGCGTTGTTGAGTTTACCGAGACAATTCTATTTCTAACTTCTTTTAATGAAGGCATCTTTCTATATAATTAAGAAATGAAGAGAGATTTTACACTCTCTTCATCCTATTTATTAAGCATATTTTTCTGCTAATTCTTTACCAACTTTCTTGATAGTGTCGGTTGCTGAATCATCTAACTTACCAGCAGCAAGGCTTTTCAATACATCAGCGTGTTGTGCATTCAAAAGTGTAAGGAATTCTACC
The DNA here is from genome assembly GCA_943368815.1 of Cyanobium sp. NIES-981. Classification (GTDB taxonomy): domain Bacteria; phylum Bacteroidota; class Bacteroidia; order Cytophagales; family Spirosomataceae; genus Emticicia. Next base: position 22,285 of record CALRLS020000007.1, on the reverse strand, counting down.
TCATACTCTTTTGCTCTGCTTACAGGAACTTTGTCCAATACACCATTAATAGAAGCATAAATCATTGCTACCTGTTCGCCTACCGGAGCCGGAGAGAACTGCGCTTGTTTCAGAATCTCCTGGTTACGGCGACCACGTTCGATAGTCAGTTTCGTAGCAGCATCAAGGTCTGAACCAAATTTCGAGAAGGCTTCCAATTCACGGAACTGCGCCTGATCCAGTTTCAATGTACCAGCTACTTTTTTCATTGATTTAATCTGAGCATTACCACCCACACGCGATACCGAGATACCAACGTTAATGGCAGGACGGATACCTGCGTTGAACAGGTTTGACTCAAGGAAAATCTGACCATCAGTAATGGAAATCACGTTAGTCGGAATATAGGCAGAAACGTCACCCGCTTGCGTCTCAATGATTGGAAGGGCTGTTAATGAACCACCACCTTTTACTTTACCTTTCAATGAAGGCGGAAGGTCGTTCATGCTTTGCGCAATCGCATCATTAGAAGTGATTTTAGCGGCACGTTCCAGTAAACGGCTATGTAAGTAGAATACGTCTCCCGGATAGGCTTCACGTCCCGGAGGACGACGAAGTAATAGAGATACTTCACGATAAGCAACCGCTTGTTTTGACAAGTCATCATAAACTACCAAAGCAGGACGACCGGTATCACGGAAGTATTCACCAATGGCAGCACCCGTAAACGGCGCAAAGAACTGCATTGGAGATGGATCAGATGCACCTGCCGCTACTACAACTGTGTAGTCCATAGCACCATATTTACGTAATGTCTGCTCAACGGCTTTGATTGTAGAAGCCTTCTGACCACACGCTACATAAATACAATAAACCGGTTCACCTTTATCGTAAAATTCTTTCTGGTTGATGATGGCATCAATACAAACGGCAGTTTTACCAGTCTGACGGTCACCGATTACCAACTCACGTTGTCCGCGACCGATTGGAATCATGGCGTCAATTGACTTGATACCTGTTTGAAGTGGCTCTGTTACAGGCTGACGATAGATAACACCCGGCGCTTTACGTTCCAAAGGCATCTCAAAAGTTTCGCCTTGAATCGGGCCATTGCCATCGATTGGCTCTGCAAGGGTATTAACCACACGTCCGATGATACCCTCTCCTACTTTCACAGAAGCGATTTCTCCGGTACGTTTTACGGTTGCACCCTCTTTAATACCTGCTGAATTTCCCAAAAGTACCGCTCCCACGTTATCTTCTTCAAGGTTTAGTGCTAATGCTCTTAAACCGTTTTCAAAAGCCAGCAATTCACCGGCTTGTACTTTTGATAATCCATATATACGTGCTACACCGTCTCCGATTTGTAACACAGTACCTATTTCTTCGAGTTCCGCTTCGGTTTTTGAACCTGCTAATTGTTCACGTAAAATAGCCGAAACTTCATCTGGTCTGACTGATGCCATATTATATTTTGATGAGTTTTTAAATGTAGATTCGAAAAACAGGCCTTATACCTTGATTTTTCGGGTGCAAAATTACGATACATTTTTCACAATTCCCATATTTTAGGCAAAAAAAGATATAAAAATTAGGACTATTTTTAGAAAGGCACAAAAAAAACGGGTAAAAAAAATATTTGCCCGTTCAAATAGATTTAAGTATCAGCATTATCCAAAAATCAACGAATTTTTTGATTATGCGTGATTCCTAAAATACTAATCTTTATGAAGAAGTGAATACTCCGTTACCGTCATTACCAGGCCACGCGTCACCTTTAATAATATCCTTAGACAAAATAACTAATTCAGGAGTTGACCAAACTTTCTTTTCATTTGGGAAGTCTGTGGGAGTTGTGTCAAAATTAAAATTGTTTTCCATAACTGAAAAAGATTAGAAATTAATACAATGGTTAAAATTAAGATATATTATGAAATACCTATCAGATAGAATAGTTCTTATTTTCGAGCCAAAACAAAAATGTAATCAACATAATAACAAAAGCAGCTTCCCTATGTTCTGATGAATTACCCTGTCCCAAAAATAGTCTATCACAATCAGATTTTAAAGCATTTACGTTAATATATTTTCGGGCATTTCTATAGGAATCATCCGTTAAAATATGTGTTATATATGTCTTTGATTCTATGAATTTTTCTGTAAAATTTGGCGAAAAAGCCGACTTATCTTTGCGCCACTGTATTTCCTCAGGCACATAATCCTGCATGGCCCGTCGCATAAGGCTTCTTTTGCTATTATTCATAAGAAACTGTTCAGGAGGGATGTCCATAAAAAACTCGCAAATGCTTTTGTCTAGCATTGGAACCGTGCATTCTAAACCAAAAGAAGCACTAAGCTTTTTTTGTGTATTAAAGAGCAATCCACCAAGAATACCACTATCAATAATGCGTGAAAAACGATTTTTTGCCGACCCTCCAACTCCGAATATTCTTTTTTTATTGGCAGCAGCAAGTAGCTTATCGTTTAGTCTTATCGAATCTGGTCTCAGATACTTTCTGAGCAACATATAAAAGCGATCTGGAATAGCAGGGTCAATAATCAAGCGCCTGACGGCCGTTAAAAGTGATAGGTTATCATATTTTTTAAGAAACAAAAAATAATGCCACGCTTTTTGATATTGATTCTCTCTCAGCATTTCATAAATCATGCCTGATCCCTTATTCGAAATAGCAAAATCACCTCCAAAGCCTGTAAAAAAAAGTCCTGTCCCGTGTTTTTGTGCAGCTGAGTACAGGGCTTTATCAACATATATGAAGGGATAACATAGTGCTTCTGTCCGCTCGCAAATATCTTCTAATTCATCAAATGGGCCAACCTCTTCAGGAAACTGTACAAATTCCTGAATAATATTTGGATATTTTTCTCCAATCAATTTTATATAATATCTTTCGTCGGCAATAGAACCATTATACTTTTCAGCCACAACATGCGAAAAAGTATACAAGGGCTTATTTTTTCTGGCAAGCTCCTTGGCTAATATACCAGCAAGAAAAGAAGAGTCAAGTCCACCGCTAAGAGATAAGCCAACAGGTTTATCAGTATGCAGCCTGTTCCTGACGGATTGTATCAATAGTTCTTTCAGGCATTCAACCCAGTCATCATCCTGACTGAACTTGTACTTACCTTGTTTTTTTAAAGTCCAGTATTGAGTAACAAGAGGCTTAGAACCATATTTACTTTGATAGGATAAATGTGAAGCTCCTTTTAATTGGTAAATTTCATTATCAAAAGTTGAGCCATCAAAGTTGTTTTTTATAAAATCCGTCAATACACCCTCATTAAGTTTATGAGGTGTTTTCTTTAAAGCAAGAATACCTTTTATTTCGCTCGAAAAAATAAAAGTATCTGCTGTAGAATAGTAATAAAAAGAGCGAAACCCAATATGATCTGTTGCTGCAAATACTTTTTTGGTTTCTTTATTCCAGATAACAAAAGCAAATTCGCCTTCCAGATAATCAGTGCATGCATTATCCCATTTTTTGTACGCTTCTAATATTAATTCGGCATCTCCTACGGTAGCTTTCCTTTTATCTATAACTAATAGCTGAATAAGTTTGTCTCTATTATCCAGACGGCTGTCAGAAGTAATTATACAGTTATATTTCTCAAATAGAAATGCCTCATTTCGTTGGTAAATAGAGGTAATCAATTGAAAATTACCTATTACAGCGTGGGAATCCTCATAAACTTTGGCACCATCTGTTGCCCGATGACGTAATGCATCCTGCAATGATTTGGAATCAGTATCAGGCTTTGACTCATGTGTATAAATAACACCAAAAATAGCGCTCATCAGGGCTCGAATTGTTGAGAATTAAACAAAAGGGTCTCATAGGAACTTACAAATTGTAAATTTCTATGAGACCTAAACTATTATTTTTTATAACTAATCTTATAAATTGTCCCACCTAAATCATCAGAAACATAGATAGAGCCGTCAGGACCCTGGGCTAATCCACATGGGCGGTGTTGTACCGGGCCCGTTGGTTTCACTAAGTCGATTCCTGCAAAATTATCGGCAAAAATCTCCCAAGGGCCAGATGGCTTGCCATTTTTGAAAGGTACAAAAGCTACCATATAGCCTTTTTTCAGTTCTGGCGATTGACCATGAAATGCAATGAAAGCGCCATTCTTGTATCTGGCAGGAAACTGAGTGCCTGTATAAAACAATAAGCCATTCGGCCCCATGTGTGCAGGAAAAGCTGCAGCAGGGTTCAGTGCTTTTTCTCCACCTGTTTTTTTGCCGTCTCCACCATATTCAGGACATAGGATTTTCTTTTTCTGGAATTGGTCGTAATACACATACGGCCAGCCCGCATCTGCTCCTTCATGTAATTCGTACATCGTTTCAGCAGGTAATTTAGTGCTCATTTCCGGTGTGTAATAGTTCGGGAATGCCTCATGAAATTGTCCTCTGCCATGCATCATCACAAATAATTTGTTAGACTTGGTGTTCCAGTCTATACCCACAATATTTTTCAATCCGGTTGCATAACGCACGCCATCACCATAAGTCTGGTTCAATTTGTTTGTTTTAAAACGCCATACACCCCCTACTGAATCAAGTAAAGCACAAGGCGAAATGCCTTTGTTTGTGCCTTTTTCTTTGCAGGTCTCATCATAAGACCCTACTGTTACATATATATTATCGTTATTATCCAATGCAATAGATTTTGATTCATCACGACCTTTGGCAACTAATCCTGTTACGATTAATTCCGGGCTATCAATGTTGGTGATTTCTCCGTTAGCATCTAAAGTATAGCGATACACACCTGTATTAGAAGATGAATATAGATAGTTGCCTTTAATAACAATACCAGTGCCTTTATAATCCATCAGGTTCTTTTGTGCATCTATTTTGCCATCACCATTAGAATCATACAGGTAAACCATTCCTTTACCATCTTTTATTTTAGATAATTTGGCATAAATGCCGCCTTTACTCGTCACGGCCATATGTCTGGTTGCGCCTAATTCGCTTCCAAGAATAGTAGCTGAAAATCCGGCAGGGACTTTAATGACTGGGGCAGGTGTCTCGTCATAACTGTAGGCAGACATTAGAAGCACGCCTGCTAAAGCAATGAGCAAATAGCGCATCTGAAAAAAGGTTCGCATGGTAGTATTTATAGATTGAGGTTGAAAATAGGGGGTGGATTTGAACCACTTAAGGGCAAAGATAGATATTATTTGTATCACGATTTTTCAAATCGTCAAAATTCGACAGAATTTTGTGAATCTACCTGATTTGCTAAAAGATAGAGATACAGGTATTTGAATAAGCGGACATTTGCTGAACGACGATTTAAAAAATCGTGATACATAACCATTTTCATAAAAAATCTCTTAATTTCGCTATTGAACCTATTCAAAACCTATTCTATGAAAACATTATTATTATTCGCCTTTATACTTACTATGAGCTATACTGCAACAGCCCAACAAAAAACCCTTGGCAAGGTAAATCGCCTTGACCCTGCTTTAGATAACCTGATAGACAAAGACGCTAAAATTGAAATCTTAAGTGAAGGATATGATTGGTCAGAAGGCCCGGCATGGGTAAAAGACGGCAGCTATCTGCTATTCTCTGACGTACCTACAAACACTGTCTATAAATGGAAAGAGGGCGAAGGAGCAAAACCGTTCCTAAAACCATCCGGCTATACAGGTGTCGGAGTATATAGTGATGAACCCGGCAGCAATGGCCTGATTATCAATAAAGACGGTATGCTGGTTTCATGTGAACATGGCGACCGCCGGATTTCGGTAATGCCACTTACTGTAGGAGGTAAACGTACCCTTGCTGATAATTATGCTGGTAAACGTTTCAATAGCCCTAATGATGTTGTGCAGAAGTCGAACGGTGATTATTATTTTACTGACCCGCCTTATGGCTTAATGCAAAAAGACAAAGACCCTAGTAGAGAAACAGTGCTATTTGGAGTGTATCGCAGAGCAACCAATGGTACCGTAACTTTGATTGTAAAAGACCTTAGCCGTCCGAATGGCTTAGCTTTTTCGCCTGATGAAAAAATCTTATATGTAGCACAGTCCGACCCTGATAAAGCCTATATTATGTCATATCCGGTGCTTGCCGATGGCAAAGTAGGTAAAGGTAAAATTTTATTTGATGCAACGCCAATGGTGAAAGAGGGCTTACCCGGTTTACCTGATGGTTTGAAAGTTGATAAAAAAGGAAACATATTCACCACCGGACCGGGAGGCGTATTAATACTTAACCCACAGGGCAAATTATTAGGAAGAATTGAAACAGGCGTACCTACGGCCAACTGTGCATGGGGAAATGACGGCTCAACGCTTTATATCACAGCTGATATGTATTTATTAAGAATTCAGACGAAGACGGTCGGGGTAGGGTTTTAAGCCCCTCACCCCAGCCCCTCTCCCATTTGGGGTGAGGTGTATATCACTTCCCACCTACAACTACCTCACATAAATCCTCAGACCTGAAATAAGTATTAGCCATTTCTATCACATCTAAAGGCGTAACCGTTCTTATTTTCTGAATATAATTATCGTAAAAATCAGGCGGTAATTCATCCAGAAGAATAATTTTCTGCCTGTCTGCAACTTCAAAAGGGGTATTCAATGAGCCTACCAAGGCGCCAATCATATAGTTTTTGGCTGTGTCCATTTCATCTTCTTCTACAGGGGTAGACTGTAGAATCCTGATTTCCTTTGCAATTTCATCGAGTGTCTGTTGTGTAAATTCTTTCTTTACATCTGTACCCATTACAAGGTACCCGCCTTGTTTTTGCGGCACCAGACCAGAAGAAATACCATAAGTAAAACCTTTCTCTTCACGGATATTTTTCATCAGCCTACTACCGAAATACCCTCCGAAAATAGTATTGGCAACAACGAATTTAAAGAAATCAGGGTGTGTACGGCCAAACAATACTTTACCCAAACGGATAGATGATTGTAAATTATCAGGGCGCTCCAGCAAAACACTTTCAGGGTGTTTGATTTCAGTAATAGTATCAATAATGATACTATGATTAAACGCCTCTACTGGTGTTTGTCCCAGATGTTGATTCAAGGCCTTTACTTCCTCATCTCCGAATTTTCCGGACACAAAAATCCTGTACGATTTGCCTTTAATCCACTTCTCGTAAAAATCTTTAACAATTTCTCTCGAAATGTTCTCAATCGAGGCCAGACTTAAAGATTTACCATAAGGGTGATTTAATCCATAGATTTGCTCTCTGAAAACCTGACCCGCCAGATAAGAGCTTTTTTCAAGACTTACTTTGAGGTTCTGCGAGGTAATATTTTTCTGCACCTGTAGCTCGTTTTCAGGAATTACAGAATCGGCAATCATTTCCTGCAATAAAGGAAGTATCGCGGCTAAATGCCTGGTGAGGCCATGAACAGTAATCGTCAATCGTTCAACTGAATGATTAATTTCTAAAAAAGCCCCGAATTGGTCGAAGTATTCACTGATTTCAGTGGCAGTATGTCCGGATGTTCCCTCTGATAGCATTTTAGAAGCAAAGTGAGCCTCGCCGATATGGTTTTCATAGCGGCTTCCTGCTTCAAAAATTAATTCTAAACGCACTACTGGTTGTTCCCCTGCTTTAACCATATATACCGGAATCTGATTATCAAGCAATACTTTCTCTGCTTTGGGTATACTCACCTGCTCAATCGTTTGTGAGGGGGGTGCTACGGTGCGGTCTAATATCATAGGTATTATAAACTCTTGGGCATGTTATATAAAAAGTAAAATGAATAACGAACAATTTTATAAAAAGTTCATTATTCATTTTTATTAATAGACTTCTGATTTATTGATAACAAAAAAATTATCGGGCAGATTCCATCATATTCAACAAAGTATCTAATTCATATTCCAAAACCTTGCTGCCTTGTTTTAGCTTCTTAATATCCCGTAATTCAACTCCATTTCTTGAATAAGTAGGACTGTTTAAAGCAGGATTGCGGTAACCCTCGCGCATGAAACGCTGAATCATGGTTCTGATTTGCTCCATATCATCACGTTTGGCTGGTTCCGGAACAGGAATAGCTGCGGTTGTGGCAGGGATTGATGCTGGCCCTTTCTCTATGTTTTTAGTTTTGTTCTCTCCTGTTACTTTGTTATCGTCCGCTAGTTCGAACTCAACTTCATTTATTACTTCCTGCTCAGGCAAAAGATGAAAGCCTGCGGCTACAATGGTTACCCTTACTTTTTTACCAAGCTGGTCATCCACAGCAAAACCATGTTTAAACAACTGGGCTTTTGCCTGAATCTGACTTTCGATAAATTTGGTTACCAGTGTCTGGTCTGATAGTTTGATTTTATGTTCGGGGCTATAGGCAATACTTACCAATACCCTTTGCGCACCACTGATACCATTGCTTTCTAGTAAAGGAGAAGAAAGGGCGGCTTTGATGGCCTCCTCTGCTCTTTTATCACCTTCGGCTTCTGCAGTACCCATTACGGCTTGTCCGGCACCACCCAATACTTTCTTCACATCGGCAAAGTCAAGGTTGATAATTCCGGGACGGGTGATTAATTCAGCAATACTTTTCACACCATTGGCCAATACATCATCTGCTTTGGCGTAAGCATCTTCTATATCCATATCACCATATTGCATTTCAAGACGCTCGTTCTTGATTATCAACACGGTGTCACTATATTTTTTCAATTCTTCAATTCCGGCTCTTGCCTGCTTAATCTTTTCCTCGCCTTCAAAAGTAAAAGGGTCGGTTACAACGGCTACCGTCAATCGGCCCATGTCTTTGGCTATACGGGCAATAACCGGCGCTGCACCTGTACCGGTACCACCACCCATACCTGCCGTAATGAATACCATTTCTGTAGGCTCTTTCAGTACTTCCCGAATCGCTTTTTCGCTTTCTTCGGCGGCCTTCTGGCCCATTTTTGCTTCAGTACCTGCACCTAAACCTTTGGTTAGCTCAATACCAATCTGTAAACGGCGGATTTCTGAAGGTGCAGATTCAAGGGCCTGCTGGTCGGTGTTACAAATAACTAAACCAATATCACGAACACCCAAATGGTGCATATGCTTAACTGCATTACAGCCCGCACCACCAACACCAATCACCTTGATGATGTTTTTAAATTTGTTTTTGCTCGAAACTATTTCGAATTCTGGCTCTGGCGACATTTTAGTAAGAATTTATATAGGAAAGCTTGTGTTGTTGTTGCAACAAAAATATCCGGGGCAAACGCAATGTATTACTCCTGTAGGGAATATGGATTCTTATTAGGTTTGGCATTTACGTTTAGCAGCAAATATGTTTATCGCTCCGAACCTGCTTACGCAGATTCATATATACTATACTCAAAAATAATCAAATTGTTTTAAAAAATATATTATTAAAGCAAGTATGTATTCTCAATTTGTGTAATTCTTATCGTCACCCATATCAATTTTTCCGGCTGACGAAACCTTCTTTTTGAACCAACCGAATATCCCTCCGCCATTTTGCTCCTCTTCTTGTGGTGGTTCTTCTTTTTTACCGTTCATTCTGCTGTTTGAGTTATCATAGCCATTACTATGGCTACCAGTAGTTATCTGGCTTTCGGGTATTTCACCCCAGATTACCTCTTCCGGCACGCGTTCGTCTAATGGCAGGAAGCCTGATAATACAAGCCCTACAACTGTTGAATATTTCGGGTCAGTAATTTTACTTATTGCGGTTTCGCCAATGTTTCTGATAGTATTACCCACACGGACATTCATCCCGTTGGTTACTTTGCTGAATACTTCTTTTATCATGGCGATATTGGCAGTGCCACCCGTCAGCACTACTCCGCTTATCAGTTGCCCGTCATAACCCGAATGCATGATTTCGGCCATTACCATTGAGGCAATTTCTTTCACACGTTCCTCAATGATGATGCTTACGTTTTGCGCTACAATTTCTTTATCAGGTAAGCCCTCTACTCCCGGAATCTTGATGATGTCATTCTTACCTACCTCGTCCGGTGGTATGGCGCCCATAATCAGTTTTAGTTTTTCGGCGTGGTCAGGTAATATCTGAAAGGCCTTTACCAAATCGTTGGTAATGCTCTTGCCCGCAAACGGAATCACTGAAATGTGGCGTAAACCACTCTCCAGAAAAATGGCTATTTCGGTAGTATCCCCACCTATATTCACAACAGCCACTCCTAATTTCTTATCTATTTCGCTCAATACCGCCATCGCATCTGCTAATGGCGTAAACAAGGTATGAACGATTTTAAGCGGAACAAACCGATGGTTATTCTGTACTTTTACTCCTACGCTCTCTATGGTCCGGCGTAAGGCCAGATGCGGATCGTTAGGTGTTGAAATCAAAAAGAAATTACCACCCAGTGTAATCCCGAAACGACCTACCGGATTATCCGGTACATGCGCTCTGTCAACAATAAATTCCTGCGGGAAAGTATGAATAATAATATTCCCTGCAGTCGGACGAAAAGACTTACGGATATCAACAGCTAATCTTTCTATTTCTTCTTTGCGGATGGTGCTACGGCTATCGTCCCTTGTCAGAAAACTCTGATGTGCCTTCCCTTCTACGTTCTCACCTGAAATATTAACAATAACATTATGGATATTGATTTCAGCCTTATCAGAAAGTATATTAAGAATACGGTCAATATCTTTTGCTGTGAACTCCAGATTAACCACCGTACCATTGGATACACGACCTCTTTGCGTAGGCTCTTCTACGATGTCAAGAATTTTCACTTTCCCAACCTCGTCCATTATGCCAGCAACTGCACAAATTTTTGTGCTGCCAATGTCAATACCTACTATTACGCCTTTACTCATCTCGTTATTTTTTAGGGCATTTATCCATGATAATTCTTTATGAAGGTTTCCATAAAAATTATAAATGCCTACTCTGCTTTACTTACAGACTACCTGCCCATCGTATTTTACACTCACATGTGTGAATGTATCCCAACCCTGAACGGGTAGAATCTGCTTATAAAATATTTTTAAGCGATTCAATCGATTCTGTATATTTTCCGGTTCTCCAAACTCAATTGTATGTTTTCCTAATAAGGGTACAATCGTGATGTTTCCGGCTCTGTTAATGTCAAATTGTGTAAACTGAGCTTTCAGAAAATTGTCTTCATTTACTAAATTGATGAAATTTAATAAATTTTCCTGACGTTTTTGCTTTAAACTCGGCAAATTTCGGAAATATTCACCCGAAAGCAATATAATTCTTGCGGAATATCTTTCAGATAGTGGAAAAAAGTGCCCTTCACTATCAACATATACGTCTTCCCGACCGTCGGTCATCAGGATTCGGGCTACCGGAATGTGCTGTTCGATATCTATATTCAGATTACCCTCTATACCTCTGAAAACCTGACAGGTCTTGATTTGTTTATTTTTTAGTATTCTTTTTTCAATCTCACGTAAATCTATTTTTTCAAATAGCCTTCCTGTCAGCTGGTCACTTCCATGTTTGGTAGCCAGATTTTCGATTTCCTCCCGGTCAATAAAAAACTGTTCGTTGGCGTTTTTAATCTTTACCTCAATCTTTTTGCAACGGTCAGTCGAAAAGGCTTTACTCGAAAAAACTATAAGCACAACAACTGCAATCATGGCTACTCCTGCCATAACCCACCTGCCGATTTTCTTAAGATTAAACTTCTTTTCCATTTTCCAGGTAGCACGTGATTAAATTAATTGAGTGATTGTGTGAATGAGTGATTTAGTGATTAATTGGGAATTAGTGAATGGTTAATTAGTGAATAATTGTATTGCACAAAGCTCGTCATTAATAATTAAAATAATCACTCATTCACTAAATCACTCATTCACTCAATTTTCTTAAAAACCCATTCTTATCTCCAAGCAACTTAAAATGATCGGCTTCTTTTGGCTCCAAATCTGTCTTGCAAAGTTCTTTTAATTTCTCAATATCTTTGCTCCATTCAAACCCGTTAAAATACGCCAGCCCTTTATGGTCTCTGATTTTATACAAAGCCCCGGGTTTGTAGGCAGTACCCAGATACACATATTGCAAACCATTGTCTTTTGCCCAACGTATGGCTCTCCACATCATCCACTTACCCAAGGAGTGCGTACGCATATATTCGGTATCAAAGAAAGCAAACCAATAGTGCAAAATATCTTTGTCTAAGGCTGTAAGAATAAATCCCAGGAATTTACCCTCAGATGAGAAACGAAAAATATGCGTTCCTATTTCCCTCGACAATATATATTGCCAACGCTCCAGGCTCATATTATCATCACCTATACGTTGCGAAATATATTCCTGACAGAAATCGACGAAAGTCGGGTCGTTCAAATCAAAGTCTTCTTTCTTAATAACTTCCAATTCAATCTTTAAGGGCTCTACCAAACGATTGACTCTGCGGTTTTCAGAAGTATCTTCAAATCCATCTAAATCCACTCTTAAACTTCTGGCCAGATAAAAAATATCTCCCTCTATACTCAAATCGCCTGTATAAGGCAGAAATCCCTTTGCATAAATCTCAGGTATCTCTTCCTGCGATTCTTTCAAACAATAAATCGCGTAATCGAAGGTATAATTTGAATAATCAACTCTGTTTTCAGAAAAGAAAATTTTCATATAAGGGCGTCAGGTAAAGCTATATTAAACGTAAGACTTCTTCGGCTATCTCCCGGCCTGCGTCAGGTTTGCCTAAAGTCTGTATGTTTATACTCAATTCATTCATGGTTTTCTGGTTGCCGGCCAGTTCAATTGCCTTATCTACCAGTTTTTCTCTTGCTTCTGTATCTCGTACCAGCCATGCTGCATTTGCATTAACAAGGCTCAGGGCATTCTGTGTCTGATGGTCTTCTGCAGCAGCCGGAAAAGGCACTAAAATAGATGGTTTGCCCGTCAGGCACAATTCAGATACCGACAAAGCTCCTGCTCTTGACACCACCAGGTCTGCAGCGGCATAGGCCAGATCCATTTCATAAATAAAGTCAGACACAAACACCCGTCTGGTTTGTAAAGCCTCTACAGCTGCCTTTGCCTGCTCAATAAACAATTTGCCTGTTTGCCAGATAATCTGTAAATCATTCGAAATCAAATCATTCAGGCCAGCTAATATTGATTCATTAATGGTTCTTGCACCCTGACTTCCTCCGATAATCAGAAGTATTTTTCTATCGTCACTCAAACCAAAATGCTTCAATGCCTGCTCACGCTTCGAGCTTGTTTCCAGTATATCTTTTCTTACAGGATTACCCGTTAAAACAATTTTTTCTTCCGGAAAAAAGCGCTCCATGCCCGGATATGCCACACATATTTTCTTTGCTTTCTTTGCCAGGTTTTTATTGGTAACCCCGGCAAATGAGTTCTGCTCCTGAATCAGGGTCGGTATCCCCAGGAAGTTAGCCATTATCAGGGTTGGCCCGCTGGCATATCCACCAACACCAATAGCCACATTAGGCTTAAAACTCTTAATGACGCTATACGTTTTCCATAAACTCCTGATAAGTTTAAAGGGCAGCCCTATATTGGCTAACATATTAGAACGGTTAATACCTGCAATGGGTAGTCCTATAATTTTATAGCCCGCTTTAGGTACTTTTTCCATTTCCATTTTCCCTTCAGCACCTACAAATAAAATTTCTATGCTTGGGTCTTTGGCTTTTAATTCATTGGCTATGGCCACTGCAGGATAAATGTGCCCTCCTGTTCCTCCACCCGAAATAATTATTTTAGTGCCTTTACTCATTCAGATTTTTTAGGTTATCATTTTAAAGCAACTACTTTCCCCTCGTCGTGTTCTCCTTTGGTTACGCTTAACACTATACCAATGGCTACCGAGGTAAACAAGATGGAGGTTCCTCCCATACTCATTAATGGCAGGGTTTGTCCGGTTACCGGGCCAAGGCCCACATTAATAAACATATGAACAAATGCCTGAAATACAATACTAAACGTAAGACCCACACATAGCAGCCCTCCGAAAGCCCGATTGGTATTCTCGACATTTTTCAGGCCTCTGTATAGAAGCCAAAGATACATAAACATCACCAGAATTGCCCCCACAAAGCCGTATTCTTCTATAATTATGGCATATATATAGTCAGAAAAGGCTGTCGGTAAATAGTTTCGCTGAAAACTATTGCCAGGGCCGATACCTATGGTTCCGCCTCTTGCAATGGCAATCATAGCCTGGTCTCTTTGATAAGTATCGTCTCTGTCAGGATTACCGATTATTTTATCTCTATTCAAATCTACTTTGGCGAACGCCTCTATACGCTCTAATACTACCTGCCCACGACCGAAGTCAACTCCCTTGGTATAAAGATATATACTCATGCCAACCACCACCACAATAGCCCCTACTACAAACCCTGCCATCCGCAATAAATAGCGGGCAGGTACGCGCCCAACCCACATAATAATAAAACAGGTAATACCCAGAATAATGGCTGTTGAGAAGTTGGTTACCGCCAGCATACCACATAAAAGACCACACCAGAAAATTAGTCCCAATAATGTCTTAGGATTATATTCCATATTCTGCCTGCGTGCAAGCATGGCCGCCAGATTGGTAATAAGTACTAATCGTACTAAATCTGATGACTGAAACGAGATGCCTAAAATGTTTATCCAACGTTTGGTGCCCCCTACGGTTGTTCCAAAAAAATAGGTGTAAACAAGAATAACGGGTGTAATCCAAAGCAATAGCCGAGAAATACCTGCGAAATTTGTGTAGTTAATACGGTGCATACACCATATTACTCCCAAACCCAATAATAAATGGATAGTATGTGAGAAGAGGTAACTTTCGGTATTACCACCGGCTCTTTTGTAGGCAAGAGCCGAACTGGCACTATATACGACCAGTGTACTGAATAGCGAAAGCACGGCGATAATAAACCAGATTTGCCAGTCGCCACGCAGTTTGTCTTTTAACCACGTTTCCATGACGTATTATAGCGGAAACCCGCAAAAAAGATTATAGGATATAAGCACGATTAAGTTTTAATTCAGGCACTTAATTATGCCCGGAATTAAACCAGATAACAAATGTAAATTAATTATATATGAAAGAAAAAGAAAAACAGGAAAATTTATTTAAGGGTAATTTTCTACACAATGAATAAGTTATGCGCTATTTTCCCGCTCTAAACCAAATTTTGTTTGGTTTGTTTTTGTCAATCTTCGATTTTTTCATTTGATGCCAAAAAAAACCTCTCGTATATTCATAAGAACATACAAGAGGTTGATTTGAGTAATAAATAGTTATTTATCAGTCACCTTCATTTTATTGGCTGCTTTTACAATAAGGAAAAGTATCCAGGCAATAATAAAGAAGTTGATTACTACACCAATAAAATTACCGTAATTAATTGCAATGGCAGGTACTACCTTACCTGCAGCATCGACGGTGGCTTCTTTTAATACAATACCACCTGTAATTCCGCCTCCGATTAATGCATTAACAACCGGCATGATAATGTCATCGACTAAAGAAGTGGTGATTTTGCCAAAAGCGGCGCCTATAACCACACCAATAGCGAGGTCCAGGACATTTCCCTGAGCAATGAAAGTTTTAAATTCTTTAAACATTGGGTTTAGGGGTTTAAGGGTTTATAAAAATTTAACTCAAACAATTTCTAAAGCCTAAACAATAATCCTGCGGCAAATCCCTGACTTAGCTGGAACTTATCAATCTGGTCTCTGTCATAAATTCCTAATAGTGTAAAGTTCAGGTTAAGATACTTATTCACTTTTGCTGTGGCAATAAGGTTAATATTATGGTCGATAGAATTTTTTTCAGGTGCTTCCTTTTTCGGAGAATAAGCCAGGAATCCCTGATAACGGCATTTCAGATTTACATTTTTGAAAATGTCTTTGTCGAACGCTGCAACCACTTGAAACCCTGATTCAACCAATACTTTCTTTCCTTTAGCCACTCCATAGGCTTTATCCTTCTTATTGTATTCTGTAAAATCAGTAAAAACTTTATCACTTGATACAAAAGTCTGACGGAGCGTGGCACCACCTAATTGTAATACAAAGTACGGAACAGGTTTGTATTCAACACCAAGCCCTTCAGACAGATAGCCAGGTGCCATAAAACTTGAGATTGTTCTTTTGCGTACAGTAGGTAATCCGTCATTTTCGTAAGCAACCCCCGGAGCAAATTGAGACAAAAAATTAAGCCCTGCAAACCAGTTTACTTTAGGGCTTATTTTATGAGCATATTTGGCTTCCATAAATAAGCGATCAATGCTCTTTGCTTTTCTTTGCCCTTTATTATTGATGGTTCCTATCTGAAACTGAATGTCACTGATAAAAGCGCCTTTATTTTTATAATACTCTGCCCTGTTATTGAATAATGCCCCTATCGACCAGTTGTTTATACCACCACCCTGCCAGTTATTAAAGGCCGCCTGGCTGAAATTGATTCCGAACTGGGTATTACGTGGTTTCCAGAAGCCGATTTTCAAAGAATCTGTCATATTCTTGGCATTCTTTAAACTAAGTGTATCGTTTTTCTGTGCCCTTAAATTTGTGGACAATAAAACAACTACAGTGAAGATAATTAACTTTCTCATTAAATTAAATTTGGATTAGATATTTTGGTCAAAAAAATTACTACTAATCATACAATAGATGACCAGCGCAGTTTGAAAAAAACAGAAACTGTTTGAATTATTCCGGAAGAAACAGTTACTCTTCTAATTATATACTCCTATAGATTAGAAGAGTAACAGTTTTTTATGACAAATTTTTGATTACTCAAAAATTATAATCTTTTTAGATTGTAGCACCTGCAGTGGAAATACCGTTTTCGAATCTTCAGTCTGTAGTGTTAAAGAGGTATTGTCCATTGCTATAATTTCTCCTTTTACACCGTCTATCTCTATTACCTGGCCCTCTTTGTATTTATTTTTGCTATAGAACGATGATATAATATTTAGCAATATTTCTTTAGATGCAAAGCCATAACCGATAGCAAAGGCAAAAATGATTCCGCCAATAAAAAGATTAAAGCTTGATTCCAGCAGGCTTGTATTAATACCCACCTGTGCCACCGACTGGATTACAAAAATAATCAACAGGAAAAAGAAAACAGCTGTACCTATCAGTTTTCCGGCAGCAATATTGAAAGATTTACATACCGACACCACAAAATTGCGTAATGTATCTGCCAGCCATATACCAGCAAACAGCATGATACCTGCCGAAATCATTTTCGGAATAAATTCAACCAACAGTTTTACCATATCCGAAATAGCAGGCACACCTAAAGTATCAGCCGCCGGACGCAGGATAAATATCAGTATGAAATAATAGAGAATCTTAGAGACTATAGAACTTATTTTTATCTCCAGTTTCATACTCCTGATTGGCTCAATCTGGTTCAGTTTTTCTCCGATTTTATCAGCTCCTACCTGATGAAGCATCCTTTTTGTAATTGCTGCTACGGCTTTAGCAACCAGCCATCCTATTAATAGTATGGCTAATGCCCCAAACAGATTATATATAAAACCCATGAAACTTTTAATAAGGTTATTGAAAGTTTCCATTAGGGTTTCTACAAAACTTGGTACTCTGCTATCCATAAAATCTCTTGCTAAAATTTCAAAATTATTCTTCTTTCTCTTTTTCCTTGATTTCCAACTCCTGCAATAATACCACTCCCGCCACCATTGTTTCTCCTAAAAACATCTGCACAATTTGCATTATGTCCCGAATCGCATCAATTTCGGCGGTAATCATTCCTTTCAGATGCGCAGGAGCTTGCGCATCATCCTCAAAATCCTGAAGTGTCTCGTCGGTCATAAAACAAAATATTTATCAGAAAAGCATATTCAACATTTCAAGAATCTTTTTACAATTATATCTTTATATCGGTTCAACCATCTTAGAATGTAATGTATCTGTCAGGGATTTATTTTTTCCAGGACCAGATAACTTTGATTATTACAATCAGGAAGAAAATAATATTTTCAGTATAAATCTTCTTCAATTTCTCCTTTGTACGCATTAAGCGCATTTTTACGGCGCTTTCGGTTATTTTTAATGTTTCTGAGATTTCCTTAATACTGAAATCGTCCTGATATTTCATCAGTATAATGGCTCTTTCATCGGGGTCAATCTTTTGCAAAGCCTTTTTAAGACCCTGGGTCTGCATTTCTACTAACTCCATATCATCTCCGTCATCTGCCAAATCAAAGTTTTCATCAAGTGCTACTTCGGCCTGTCTTTTCACCTGTCTTACCTGATCAATACAATAATTGTATGTAATGGAGTATAACCATGTCGAAAACTTTGAGTGCTCTTTAAAACTTCCGATTTTCAATACCACTCTTAAAAAAATATCATGCGTAAAATCTTCAGACTGAGCCTCATTTTTTACAAAAGACAAGCACTTTCGATAAACTTTATCGACATATCGATCATAAAGTTCTTCAAAATAAATGTTTCGTTGGGTCTCAACATATAAGCGAACCAACTCCTCATCTACAACTCCTTTAAAAGCTTTTTTCTTCAATTTTGACAGTGTGATTAGGGAAAAGTAACTATATGGAAAGAATTTTTTATTGGGTTTCTGTTAGCAAGCAAAAATTCTCGTTTCTTTATCGGTTATTTCGCTTTTAAAATAAAATACGAAAGTTTTACGAAACAACTAATATACTAACATCAAAGATTTAATTTTTTACTTAAAATGACAAATTTTTCGTAAAAAAAATAGTATGCTTGCATAATATCTATCTTATTTTTCCTTAAATTCGCCACTCAATTCTTCTATTAAATTTTAACAAAACTATGTCTGCAAAAGAATATTTAGAGAACACCGCTGCGAGACTCAATGCAACGGAAATTGGTGATGTAAACACAACATTACATTTTGATTTTGGAGGTAATGCCGCTTACTCAATGCATGTTGCGGACGGCAAGGCAGAGCTGAAAGAAGGTCTGGTAGGTGATGCTGAGTGTGTTATTAAAGCCGATGCCGATGATTTTGTAAAAATTGCAACGGGTGACATGAATCCGATGATGGCTATGATGATGGGCAAATTAAAATTATCGAACCCTGGAGCCATGATGAAATATGCCAAAATGCTGGGATTAATGTAAATCCCTGCTCATTGTCTCAATCAGTACTATCATAACTATCCAGAAATAGTATCATGGCAAAAAATTTTTTCAGTAAAAGAAATGTGAACTTTCTGCTCTACGAAGTGCATGAAGTTGAATCACTGACACAACATAGCTATTTTGCTGATCACAACAAGGAAACATTCGATATGACCATCGATGCTGCAACACAGATTGCCGAAAACCTGATGTTTCCGTTTGTAAAAGATGTTGATAAAAACCAGCCGGAACTGAAAGACGGGAAAGTGAAAGTTCATCCGTCTATCAGAAACTATCTGAAGGCAGTCGGAGAGTCTGGCATTATCGGGGCAGACTTTGATTATGAAAACGGCGGTGCACAATTGCCTGTTACAATCACCAGTGCCGTTGGATATATATTGATGTCGGCCAATAATGGGATGATGTATATTGGCCTGACATCCGGAGGAGCAAGACTAATCGCCAATTTTGGTTCAGACGATTTAAAAAGAGATTATATCGAGAACATGATTTCAGGCAAATGGCAGGGCACTATGTGCCTCACTGAACCACAAGCCGGAAGTTCCCTATCAGATATTACCTCTTCTGCCGAACCTCTGGAAGATGGTACTTATAAAATCAGAGGCCAGAAAGTATTTATTTCTGCCGGTGACCATGATGCTACAGAGAATGTTATCCACCTTTTTTTAGCCCGCATCAAAGGCGCGCCTAAAGGTACCAAAGGTATCTCTTTGTTTGTGGTGCCTAAATACAGGCTCGATGGCACAGACAACGATGTTACCTCAATGGGTATTTATCATAAACTGGGTCAGAAGGGTGTTCCGGCCATGCACCTTGGCTTTGGTGATAAAAATGATGCCTGTATAGGCTATCTGTTAGGAGAACCCAATAAGGGCCTGAACTATATGTTTCAGATGATGAATGAGGCTCGTATCGGGGTTGGTCTTACAGGGATTTCAATCACTTCGGCTGCCTATTATGCAGCACTTGAATATGCGAAAGAGCGTCCGCAAAGCCGTAGGCTAAACGCTAAAACAGCTTTGGATACGCCACAGATACCGATTATCCAACATCCTGATGTAAAGAGAATGCTTTTGTTTCAGAAGTCAGTGGTAGAGGGTGGTTTGTCATTACTCATGGAAACATCCAGGTATTTTGACTTATCAGAAGCGAGTGATGACCCGGAAGAAAAAGAAAATGCGCATCTGTTAGTTGAGCTACTAACACCAATTGCCAAGACCTTTCCATGCGAATATGGCGTGAAGTCTATCAATGATGCCGTTCAATGTTTTGGTGGTTATGGTTTTACAGAAGATTTTCCGGTTGAACAATATTATAGAGATGTACGCATTACACCAATCTATGAAGGCACCACCGGTATCCAGTCGCAGGATTTACTAGGTAGAAAAGTGACAATGGCCGGAGGAAAGCCTATGAAATTGCTGGTACAGGAGTTCAACAAAACTATTGCGGCTGCAACTGAATACAGCGAGCTTCAAAAATACGGAACCTTGCTAAAAGAAAGTAACAAACAGTTGCAAGAAGTAACCATGCATCTGCTCGGTATTGCAGGAACGGGAGATATTGAAAGATTTTTATCGGATGCTACGCTTTATATGGAATTATTCAGCCTGAACGTGGTAGCATGGCAATGGTTGAAACAAGCCATTGTTGCGCAGCAAAAACTGCTGTCAGGTACTGATGACAGTGATTTTTATGAAAGTAAGATTCATACCATGAAATACTTCTTTCATTATGAATTACCAAAAACACAGGGTCTGGCTACCCGATTGACAGATACTGAGGTATTGACAATTATGACAGATAAAGAGTATGTGATGTAAACAAAAACGGGGAAAGAAATTTCCCCGTTTTTGTTAGTCTGCGTTTCGTTTCAAAATATCAATTTGCCGATTTAACAGAACCTGCTCCTGAAGTATTGGCTACTACATTTGTTACACCTCCTTTGTAGCGCACATTGCTTGCCCCACTTGCTTCAGCTACAATTTTGTTTGTTACATATACCTTAGCTCCACTGGCACCAGAGGCATCAATATTGGCTGTGGCTACTTTAAAATCAAAAGCATTGATGCTTGAAGCGCCTGATACATCTGCACTTAGTTTTTGTCCATCGCCTGTAATTGTAATACCTGATGCTCCCGAGCAATCTAATGCAAGATTCTTAGCATCAATAGAAAAGGTTGCTTGTGAAGCACCTGAAACGTTAATAGCAAAACTTTCACTGGTAAAGCCTGAAACTCTCGCTTTGCTCGCACCTGAGAAATCAACCCCAACCAATTTAGGCATTGTGATGGTTATATATACTTCTTTACGGTTTTTCCAGCCACCCCAGTTATTAGGGTAACCGATATCCAGTTTGCCATTTGAAACCTTTACAACCAGGTCTTTCAGGTCTTGCTCGCGCCCGGCTACATCGACCTTATAATCGCTGGCCTGTGTAACAGTAATGACAAAGGCGCTTCCCATATCTAATTTATCGAAACCTGATACATTGAATGTACGTTTAGACTCTTGCGCAAAAACTGCTGTTGAAAAAAAGATGAATAAAATGAATAGTCTTTTCATGATTTTGGTATAGTTTATGTATTACTGTCAATAAGATGTTAAAAATTTGAAAAGGTTGCACATAAGCTCATTTTTTTCTCATATAATTCTGTTTTTCCAATTTCTACACTGCTTTGAATTGTTTGTTTTTGTAGTTCAAATTCGGCCATATCTCTAAGCTTATAATTTATAATGGGGTTTTCCTGCACGGAAATCTAAGCAATGAATAGTAAAATTCATATTTATGCTATTCATTCAGCAACTGTTTAAGCTCAGGCTTTTATAGGAGTATTCTATTGTCCAGACACACCTATAAAACAGAAAAGCCACCTTTTTAAAGGCAGCTTTTCTGAGTATATTTTCAAACAATGATTATTTGTTCAATATCATTTTTTGAGTTAAAGCTTTTTTCGAACCTTCTCTCAGTACTCTTACCGTTAATTCGGTAGCCGGAAGGTTTTCAGGTAATAAGTATGCTTTGCGTAAGTCTTTTACGAAACCGTTTTGGTGCATGATTTTAGAACCGTCCTGATTAGTGATGTCTACAGTAATCATTTCGTTTTCATTCATGCCCGATAGTTTCAGGAAGAACTCACCCTCAGTCGGGTTTGGATATACACCGATAGCGGCCTGA
>CALRLS020000006.1:0-33365 GCA_943368815.1 Cyanobium sp. NIES-981 | reverse complement strand
AATAGACCAATTTATCACCCCAATTTTTAGCCTATTTGCCAGATTTATTGTACAAAAACTCAAATTATTGAAGAGTGAGTTTTTAGTAGTGTAGAGTAGGTGCCGTTAAATAAAAATATCTCCTTTATTTATTTATTAAGAAGAAAATTCGTAAATTACACTTAAATGGTCCAAGATAAATAAGAAATAAAGAATATAGTTCAATGCTTTGAAAAATCATTAAATTGATTTTCTTTAAAAACCTATTTTGATCAGAACAATTAATTTTAAATATATTCCTTATGAATACTTTAAATTCTAACGTGATTTCAAAAATCCGTAATAGTTTAGGCAATGACTTTAAATTGTCAAGTGAAAACGATATAATTAATAGTCTGATGCCAAAATCTTTTGATGAAAATCCAAGACTTGGTAATAAACGCCAATATAAAAAAGGATATGTAAAATATGACAAATGATAGTTTAATTTTTGACTATTTACTTGTCAAATTATCTTCACGTTGTAATATTGATTGCAAATATTGCTATTGGTTCAGAGATTCAACTGTTTATACTCTGCCTAAGGTATTGACAGTTGAATCTGAAAATCTTCTTTTACAAAGATTAATAGAGCACATAAAAACTTATGATTTAAAAGAATTCAACATTCTTTTCCATGGAGGTGAGCCATTACTTTTTGGTAAAAGCAGATTTGAGGGACTCTTAAAAAAAATCGAACAAATTACAATTCAAACAAATTGTAAATTTTCACTTTCTATCACAACTAATGGGATAGGCATTGATAAAGTTTGGGTGAGAATATTCAAGCAATATAACATCTTAGTTTCAATTAGCATTGATGGTCCCCATTTTGTTAATGATTTAAATAGAGTCGATTTTAAAGGTAGAGGAACTCATCAAAAAGTTGAAAAATCGATTTTACTCCTGAAAGAATCTGAGATAGATTTATCAGTTCTTGCTGTTTGCAATGTAGAATTTTGTCCGGAGGTTATTACAGAATATTTCGTTGATAAACTTGGTATCAATAGATTTGATATTATGCTTCCAGATTATACACATGAAGATAAATTTCCTTCTATCTCATCTTTTTATAAAAAGTTGTTTGATCTTTGGTTTGATAAATACGCCTACTCAAATATTAGAATTAGATACCCTATAGCAATACTTAAAGGTCTCTTAGGTAATGTTTCTGAAGTTGAATCTATTGGATATGGTCCAATTCAAGTAGTAACTGTAACAACGGATGGGGGGTTAGAACCTTTAGATGTTTTAAGGATTGCAGGAAATGGTAGTACTAAAACAAAACTGAACTTACTGAATAATACCTTTCAAGACGTGCTTAATGACAATGATTGGCTTAAAGCCTACACTGCATCTTTAGAGCTAAATGGAATATGTAAAAAATGTGACTATGTTGACGTTTGTGGAGGTGGATATTTGCCTCACAGATTTTCTAAGAATAAAGGTTATGACAATGTAAGCGTTTATTGTGAAGACTTAAAAGATATATTCAAACACACTTGGAATAGAGTATTACCATTAATTAAAATTCAAAATCAATACAATGAGATATCACTTTCAGATTTTATAAATACTTAATTTTTAATAGCGTAAGACTGATACATAGCTACTAATCTTGAATAAAGTAGTTCTTCAACTAATTATAGTATTTTCTATAAATGTAAGAGGCCTCAGTTCAATCCTTATTGCGTTTTAGTCTTAAAATAGGTTCACATCAAATAATTTTGAAACTAAACAAATTCAATGTTATTGATTAATCGAATTTAACCGTTTAATTCTTTTCTTAATTCGATACCGCGTTAAGTAACTAAGTGTGTTAATTTTATCTCCAAAAGGCTCTTGAATAAAAAACTCCATCTTTATGCTTTAGGAAATTTACTTCGTAAGATTTACCAAGAGTAATGCCGTAATAGATTTCAACATTAGTATTATTACACACCGACAATATTTTACTTATTATTTCGTTGTCAGCACGCGAACCTATATAGATTGCTTTTATATATTTCCTATCTATCGGAATATACTCAGTGTCTTTATCACTATAATAAACAATCCGATGTTCTTTTTCATATTTCCATTCGGATTGTTTATTGAACATCACTTTTTCAATTTTCAACTTAATATCTTCGAGTCCTTTCACAATTGGAGGTTCGTCAGAATAATTTACTTTCCAAAAAGCAAGAAACCCATTCATTTTTATTAAATAATCAAATAACTCTGCACTATACTCTACACAAATTCCTTTGTGATTATTAGTATAATGTGACCACATTAAGTTATTATTATTGCTTTCCGAAAATGAACATAAAGCAATTGCCTGAGCTACCGCATTACGTTGTTGCTGTTCTGTATACCATGCAAAGCCCTGATTTTCAAAGACTTGCTCTTGCCAACTTTTAAAATCTTCCTCTGAACTACCTGGATTATTTCTATAGTATTCTTCCTGTTGTCCATCTGCTAAAGGATCTACGTCTAAATTGAACTTTAATTCATAGGGGTCATTAAGGTTAAATGCAGATGATAATTTTATGGTTGCCTCATCTCCTATAATTTTGGAAATTAGGTCTTTTGAAGGGATTGTGTAAAATTTAAACATTGTCTTTCCCTGAAATAGGTTTATACAAACATAAGTAAAATCATGGCAATAGCAAAGTCTATTTTCTCAGAGTCCCTGACTTGGCTTTAGTAAGCCCAGTCAGGCGACTCTGAGAAAATACTAGTCTACCACAAGTTCGGCTGAATCTATGTATCATAAAAAACCGTTAGCTCAAATACCCAACTGTTTTTTATGGTACGTAGGTTCAGCCAAACAAGAGGGCATAATGGAAAAATTATCTTCACTTCACCACCTCACTAACCAAAATAACAGGAGCGACATTCGTATAATTCGCAAAATCTGCCCTTATCGCATCTCTGTTCGGCCCGATAGCTGCCTGATACTCACTAAGGCTTTTTATATAAAATGTTCCAACAGCCATATAAGGCAGTGGTTGATTAGGAATACCACTCGCAAGGCCCTTTTCAATGGTGTATTTAACCAGATTCGACCCTAAATATGCCGCAACCATAGGCATGTGTTTAGTTTCGTAATACTCCATATTAAAGGTTTTACCTTCGGCAAAAGGGTACATGACAGATACTTTAATTAAGCCTTTTTCAGATTGTTTTTCCTGACTAAAAGCAGTAAAGCCAATAGTTAAAAGTAATAGCGATACAATAAGTTTAAACTTCATGATTGATATAAAATTAAGTGATAAAATGTTTCAACCGAAACACTATTCAGCAAATATCCAAATAGTATCTATATTTGCAAAACGCTATTTTTCGATACAATCAATCGATAAAACCGATTTAGAAATATGGAGCTCCGACAACTCAGATACTTTCTGAACGCAAACGAGTTATTAAATTTTACAGAAGCTGCAAACATTCTGAATATCAGCCAGAGTACTTTATCGCAACAAATCAAGCAGTTGGAAGATGAGTTAGATGTGCTTTTGTTTAACCGTATAGGAAAAAGAATTACGCTTACCGAAGCCGGGGAGATATTTAGTGAATACGCTTTGCAAAGTATAAACAGAGCCAATGAAGGTTTGCTGCTTCTGCAAGAGTTGAAAAATCTCAATACCGGCAAAATCACCATCGGCGTGATTTACTCGATGCGGATTCTTTTTGCCCGAACATTGATAGCGTTTGCGAAACAATATCCCAATATCAAAGTCCAGGCTGTATTTGGCACCACCAAAGACCTTCTCGAAAAACTCAATTTGAATCAATTTGATTTTATCCTTACATTCCATGAAAACGCCAAAGAGCCTCATCTGAAATGTCAGACACTCTTAAGAGCAAATATGGTATTGGTAACCGCAAAAACATCGTTATTGGCAAAAAAAAGAAGTATATCGCTTACTGAGGTTGCCAAATTGCCATTAGCATTACCTTTCAGTGGCTCTAGTACCATTCAATTTTTTGTAGAATCATTCGGTCAAAAAAACCTGGAACCGAACATTTGTATGGAAATAAATGATATTCCAACTTTATTTGAAATCGTAAAAACAGGGCATTGGCATACCATATTGAGCGATACCAGCGTAAACGACCCCGAAGTAGTGGGTATACATATCGATGGTAAAAACATGAAGCGAACTATCATGATTCTATCACTCAAAGAAGCCTACGAGAAGAAAGCGGTGAAAAAATTCTATGAGCTTCTGATGAGTATGCACGCTAAAAACCTTATTTAGTCCTGAAATAGGTTGGTGTAAACTTAATTTAGCACTAGACAGAACTAAACCTGCTCCAGAATTGAATCAATTTCAAATAACTTACCGGCAAGGTAGCCACTTTCAATATCTTCAATCCAGAAATCATTCTTAGAAGTCATGTGCGCATTAATCTGGGTTTTTGCCTGGCTTAAGCCATATTTTGCGGTATTTTTAAAGTCTTCATCGGCAGAGTGGTTATTGATTGCCGCTAATATGGCTTCTTTCAGACTGCTAAAAAGCTCCTTATTGAAAATATTGTTTATGCCTAAATCAAGCAGAAACTTATCCATGTCTTGTTTTAACTGGTCATTGCTCATATTCATCTCACAAAAGGATTGTATCTACTAAAAGAAACTCATAATAGTGAGAAAAGTTTTAAGATAATACAAAATCTTTATCATTGTAGATTCACTTAAGATTTTCCCGAAGGCTAAAAAGGGGCTTTATTGCAAATTAAAACTTAACATTTCAATGGGAGCCCATAAAAAAATTCAAATCAGAAATCCTCTTCTAAAGCATCATTTAGCCGCGAACATTCGTCAAAAACTAAATCAAAGTATTTCATCCTATTAAAATAAATAGTGTCTGGCACTGCCATATGTTTACAAAACTTATAGCAATACCAGACATAACTGCTTTTTTAAGAAACTTAGTGTATTTGTTTAACTGATGTAAGTTTGCCCAACGAAACAATTGCCTTTTAATATTGGCACATTATTACTTGAATTTAACTCGCAAGCAAGTAAAATATCCTTTTCAAATCCCCTTTCAATAAGTTCTTTTCCTGAGCTACAGTTTTTAATATCTGTTAATAAACTTGTCTCTGAATTCTTAAAAGCTGTCAAACTAACTCTACTTTCAGGAGATAATTTACCAGTCAAATGTGAAATAATTGCACCTGCCCCAATTAGGTCTTCAAATGCTACCCTTAAAGATTTATCAGCCCACCGTTCACCTGCTGCGATTATAGATATTTTGTTTCCATACGTTTTAGCAAGCATTGCTACAGCTTTTGCATTTCTCAAACATCCACATAAAGTTGGCGTTGTTCCTGTTGATAATGATAACGTTGAACCATTGGGTGAAGGCAATACCAATTTGGTATTTTGTTTAATATTAATCAATGATGTTGGAGAAAGCGAATAACCTTCGTTATACTTTCTTTTGAAGTCAGCGAGTTCTGCATTCAAATTCTTTGCATATTCAATAGCTGATTCATCCTTCCAACGGTATGGATAAATAATTGCTCCATTCTGTGTTCCGATGTCAACACAAGTCGAGAAAGAAAGAACATCAACAATCACAATTACATCGGAAATTGGACTTAGTTCTTCGATACCTTTTAATCCCCATTCAAATCGGACTTCAAATTCCTGTTGATTATAAAACATTTTACTTACTTCGCAGGCGTTATCACAATATTTCTGTATTCAATTGCACCGTGGTCTCCCTGGAAGAAAATAGGACCCGCTTCGCCTTCATTACTATCCAAAGCGCCTCCGGTTATTCCCGGAATTTCGTTTTTATAGATAATGGTCTTTCCATTCAAAACAACAGTAACTACTCTACCTACTAGCGTAATATCAAAACTCTGCCATTCACCGGCCGCTTTTGCTGGCATTTCTAAGGGAGCAATAAATCCGTAAACGGCTCCTAACTGATCTTTCAAAGGGTCTCTTCCTCTGCTATCTGTCACCTGAACTTCATATCTGCCTCTTAAATAAACACCACTATTACTACCTTCCGGATACTTGAATTCCACATGTAATTTAAAATCATTGAATGTACGAACGGTACGAAGATTTGAGCCTGATTTAGGGCTTTTTAATACCCCATTTTCTACAACCCATTGGTTTGTAGCACCTGTTGCCTCCCATCCATCAAGGTTTTTACCGTTGAAAAGCTTGATAGGCGCTCCCCAAACCGGAGTTTTGGTATTGTTTAATTTAGGAGCCCG
Organism: Cyanobium sp. NIES-981; assembly: GCA_943368815.1. Classification (GTDB taxonomy): domain Bacteria; phylum Bacteroidota; class Bacteroidia; order Cytophagales; family Spirosomataceae; genus Emticicia. The sequence goes on along the minus strand of CALRLS020000006.1, from coordinate 27,122 downwards.
TACAGCGACCCAGTTCAAAACTTCACCTTTAGGCGTGTTCATTGTTCCTGATAGTTTATCATCTTTTAAAACACCTTCTACCACTAAATCTTTTTCAGCAGCATCCCATTGTGGCGGAATAGAGAATGAAACTTTATCATCTACAAAGTTGATACGGGAAATCGGTCTGGCACTACCTCCATCACCCACAAAATGTCCGTTCAGATATTTTACGCCTGAGTGATTCACCTCTAACCATGACGGCGAGGTTTTACCATCAGGCTTGGTAATAGTAATGTCCCAACGACCTTCTATATGTTTGATGGGGGCTAACTGGGCAGACAAGGTATGACCTATGATAAAAATAAAGCTAAAAATACCGGCGATTTTTTGAAATTTAGTACTCATTTTTGATGTTTTTTTGGTTGAATAAAACGTTAAAGTAATACATTTATTAATTGAAAAAGCTCGTTTCTGAAAATTAAAATTTCAGCAATAAAAGCGGCTTTTTTCAAGCAAGCTCTTTCAGTCTTCTTCAGTGAATAAAGCTAAATAGAACTGCAAACAAAATAAAGGATATTCGTGGAAATACCATTGAAAAAAATAAAATTTACTCAAGTCTGTATGCTATTATTAACTATGGCAACAATTACAGCTTGCACTACAGAAAGCAACAATCTTAACAAGATAAAGGATTCTTTAAAAACAGATTCATTGAAAAAAGTTTTGTTAGCAAAAAATTCATTAACAAGGGATTCGTTGAGAAAATCTTTAAGTGATTGTATACCTGAAGAGAAAGATACTACTTTAGCTAAAACTGATATGTCAGTAAAATATGTAATGAAAGATACTTCTTATGATGTTCAGATTCGTATACACCAAACCGAAAAATCCCTGGGATATGGTTTTGATTGTGATGCTCCCTTAACGATTGTCCCTCATTTTGATTGGGCCAATAAGCATATCTTATCTCTCATAAGAGGATGTGGCTCCAATTGTTTAGTTAATTACTATTATCAAATACGTAATGACTCTATCTATATGTTAGAGAGACAAAATGTTTTTTGTTATGATAAAAACACCAATTTAATTGCTTATCCAGAGCAAGGTGACAATTCGACCGTCATAATTGAAAATATCTATAATAACCAAAAACTACCATATAAAATATCATACGAGGACGGTTGTGAATATTTTTTTGGATGTTATACAAAATCCACTTTCAAAGGAAATATACTTCTAATAGAATTATTTGGTATAAAAGGAGGGGCAAAATATAAGTATTATAGAAAAATAGTTTTTAGTAAAAAACTTATCTCTGATGAATAAGATGTCTAATCCTAAAATGGGTTTATACATATTTATTATGAACAGTTGATACACCAGTATTGGCACACCCAACACATTAAAATTCACACGCTAAAGCAAAAATTCTTTTCGTATTAAATTATTCTCCATACCTTCCCAAAATTTTAATTTGCCTAGAATAAAACTTAACCACCCCTACGTTTATGAGTATCGAATTTAAGCAAAAAGATGGCACCGTAAGTGCCTTGAAAGGGTATTCCTATATGGCTGCGAGCCCAAATGCGGAAAACTACAAACCCTCGTCTAAATTAAAAAAAAGTGATCTCCCTCAAAAAGTTGACCTCCGTCCATTCATGACAAAGGTCGAAAACCAACAACACCTGAGTAGTTGCACAGCCAATGCAACAGCCGGAGCCTATGAATATCTGGCAAAAAAACATTTAAAAAACAGAGCATTTGAAGTAAGCAGGTTATTTGTTTATTATAATGCAAGGCTAAGAGCGAGTAGTCAGATTAAAGACAGTGGAAGTCATATCCAGTATGCTATTGATAGTTTGCATAAATTAGGCGCATGTACTGAAGATACCTGGCCGTATGATACCAAAAGAGTAAATGAAAAGCCACAAGGCGCAACTTATGAGGAGGCTGCAAACTTCAAAGTTCAGGAGTCAAAATATGTACCGACTGATTTAAAAGCCTGGAAACAATGTCTGTCTGAAGGCTATCCAATCATTTTTGGTATTGCACTCTTCAAAGGATTCGATACTTGTAGCAAAAATAAAGGTATCGTTCCGATGCCATCTCCTGATGAAGCTTCTCGTCAGTCCCATGGTCTTCATGCCATGTTATGTGTGGGTTATTCGGAAGTTGACCAGATGTTTATTGTACGTAATTCGTGGGGAGAAGATTGGGGTGATAAAGGTTATTGCTATATGCCTTATGATTATGTCATCAACTCTAAATTAAATATGGGCGATAGCTGGATGATTGCCAGAACAGCCCCTATTCCGGATTTTGAAGATACCTGGAAGAATGACAAAAAATCGGTTGTTGATAATGGTAAGGGTTATGACCGTGACCAATTTATTGTTTACTCAGAAGATGATTACGAAGATTTTGATGTATTTGAAACCATTGAAGTGATAGAATATGAAGAAGAAGGCCCTGAAGAATACGAAGAGATAGAATACGAAGGCAGTGGCATTTATGACGACGAGGAGTACGAAGAAGAAGAAGAGGAAGAGGACGAAGAAGCCGAAGAGGAAGAAGACGAAGAAGAGTACGAAGAGGAGGAAGAAGCCGAAGAGGAAGAAGGTGAAGAAGAGTACGAAGAGGAGGAAGAAGGTGAAGAAGAGTACGAGGAGGAGGAAGCCGAAGAGGAAGAATATGAGGAAGAGGGAGGCGAAGAAGAAGGAGGCGAAGAGCAAGGAGGCGAAGAGGAGGAAGAGGAACAATAATAAGACAGTTAAGCCAAATCTCCCATCAGATATTGAGGAGATTTGGCTTATTTAATGAACTTTCATTCAGAATTTAATCGAGTAATTTGTACGCAAAGACATATTGTATAGAACAACTATTAACCGAATAACTCTACCTTATCTCAACAAACTCACACCCATATTCAAGCCAAAACCCGTGGTGCGATACATAAAAAGGTTTTCTACCGAACGATGAGATGATAAGGATACCGACACCGATGGTTCTAACCACAATGCCCAGTGTTGCGCAATGGCTTTGCTTAATCTATAGCCCACACGGGCTTGCAATAAAGGATTATTAACTGCAGAAGTTTGTACACCAAGTTTCATACCCAGCGATAATGCCTGCATTTTCTTTACCTCATATAATATATCGCTTTGCAGTTCAAAATACTGCCAGTTTCTGTTTTCGTTTTTAGTCGCATTACCCGGATTAATCTGAACCGAATTATCATTTAAAACCGTCACACTCTTCTGCGAATTATCCGTTACACCATAGCTGATTCTTGATTTGCCCGAAAAATAGCTAAGCCCCGTGCGTAAATCCATCTTTTTTGCTATCGGGTAAACGAAGCCAAGTTGTGCGGCAAATCCAAGGCGCTGTGAACTACTGCTGAAATTTTCAACCAAAATCTGGTCGCCTTTATTGGGTGCAAACCTATAATAACTCAAAGTAGAGGTTACATTGGCAAAAATCTCTGTTGGTGGAATAAACACCAGTCTGCGTTTTTCCTCTTCTTCCATTAAAGGTAATTCTGCTGCAGGTAATTCAGGCGCGGTTAACTTCTTTTCAGCAACTGCCAACTGATATGCCTCTTTCCCGTTAAGTACATTAATACGCTGGAATAAAGTATCCTTTAATGCTAATGGATGGTTTTCTTCATTGCCTGGAACAGCCGGATTAGGTATTATTTGCTTCGGGTTTTGGTTAATAGCCAATTTACTTTCATCAGCTTTTTCTTCTGCTATGGCTTTTGCATCCTCTTTTATTTGCTCTGTAGCATTTGCTAATACAGCTTTTTCTTCCTCACTTTGTTTGGTCTGAGCTACTATAGGTTTATCTATTCTGGATTCCGGATTTGGGTTAATCACGGCAACAGCACTTTTGTTTTCTTCCTGTTTATTAGCTTCTTTCTCAACTGTCACCTGAGCTATTGTTTCGTTTGCCTCTTTATTTACTATTGGTGATTGAGGATTGTTTAATCGTTGCATAGGCACAACATTGTTGGCTTTTTGCGCTTTCTTAACATTTACCGAAGTCAATTGCTTAGACTCATCGTTAGTCTCATTACTTATTTTGTTGTCCGGATTGGTCTTCGATTCAGCAGGTTTATCTTCTTGGGTTACGACAGTTTTTTTGGTTTGCGATATACTCGTATCCGGTTTATTAGTTAAATCACTTATTTGTTGTGTACTATCAGGTTTTATTAAAAAATAGGCGCCTATCAGCAAACCGATTAATATACTTGCTGCAATGCCTGCGGGGCCACGCATGGTGTTCCACCATATTACAAATGGACGTTCTTCCTCAGGCTTAATACGTGTCTGAATATTTTTCCATAGCGTATCATCCGGCATTTCTTCAAAATCGCTGAAACGCCCCCGATACTCATTCTCTATGTTTTCATCAAAATTTTCCATTTTTTATCGGCTAATCAATGGTTACTCCAATCGTTTGTAATTTTTTTTTAAGTACTTTCTTAGCAAAGAAGAGTTGAGACTTGGAAGTTCCTTCTGAAATACGCAACATCTCTGCTATTTCCTGATGGCTGTAGCCATCAATCACATATAAGTTAAACACCATCCGGGCACCATCCGGTAATTCGTTTACGGCACTCAATAGCTCCTGATTACTCATCTGCGAAATGGCCGACTCGCCCTGCCAGTCAGTAGGCATAGCTTCGGGTATTTCGCTTATATCAACAAAATTGACCTTCTTATGATAATAGTCAATACATACATTGACCACCACCCGACGAATCCAGGCACTCATTTGGTCTGCACTACGCAATTCTTTTAGGTTGAGAAATATTTTCACAAAGGCGTCCTGAAAGATGTCTTCTGCATCTTCTCTGCTTTGTGCATACCGACGGCAAATGCCAAAAAAGCGCCCCTTATACTGATGGTAAAGAGCCGCTTGTGCTTTAGAATCTTTTCTTAAGCACCCCTCTAGGAGTTCAAGGTCATTTTTTGACTGCACAAAGGTCGGTAAAATTCGAGGCTAATAATATATTCAGATTTAAGTGGCTACTATACGATGAACAATGTATGATTTTACCGCAGTTAATAGTCCGTTTTTTTAATTAAAATTCACTGTTACTTTTGCTTTCAGGAAAAGCTTTTCAGAACGATATAATGCATATTCAAAACTTTGCTGGCCTTTATAGACCTCAGTCAGTTTATACATTATTACAGGGCGCACCCCTACTTTATCAATTCTAAGCGTACCTATCGCCGGATTTGTCAGAACCTTTAACTCGGCATCTTTATACAAGGTACATAGTTTATCATTTTGCAAAACATCCAGAGACAATTCAGTATTAGGCGTATAGCTCAATATATTAATAATATCGTCTATAATACCAGTGCTACACTCTGCCGATTCGGCAATTTTCAGATCAACCGAGGCTACCGGGTTCTTTTTGGTATTAATTCCAATTCTATAAAAGAGTATATCATCACCCAGATAATCTTTGTTCGGCGTATAGACAAGCTTCTTGTTAACAATTTCTGCCTTTCCGTGTTTAGGCGGAATCTCAATGACTAATGAATTATCCGTAATGGAACTGCAGGTTTTATCATTGAGCAATACATTAATTTCAACACCTTTTTCGGGTTCTGCTTTGGCATTGTCGCCTAATGCCCCAGCATAACAAGGTAAATCAGAAGGATTGCTGACAAAATTGATTTTTACTTCTTCAATGATGCTTCCTCCGGTTGAAGTTTTACCTTCAACAGAGAAAGCATCAGATGTAGCCAGCCTGTCGGTAGAGCGATAGAAAACGAATCCGTTTTCTATAAATTTCGCTTCACCGTGTTTCGGCTGTTGGCTAATCATAAGAGAAGTGGCCTCTTTCAGTCGAGCAAACGCAGTGGGGTCTATGGTAAGGTTATTCTCCTGCAGCGTATAGAAGCTATTGGTGGGATTTTCATCAGGAATATCCGTTCCGATTGAATCCACCTTTGCTACATCGCAAGAGTTAACTATCACCAATAATATCAGTATATAAAAATTCCGAAGCATCTTTCTTGTTAATTATAGGCTTGACTGTTAATGATTTAAAAAGGTTGGAATCAATTTAAAAAAAATAATGGGTTTTTGAAAATTAGTTTTTTTGGTGGCTGTATAAGGAATATATTTTATTGGATTTCCACGACGTGCAGTCGGGGTCTTGAGCAGATAAAGGATTATCAGCCGAACCAATCACTCATTCACACAATCACTCATTCACTCAATGCTTTTCCTCAACATTGGTAAAATCAATATTTCAATTGTACCTTTGTCAATATTATTAATTAATACTTCAGGAAAATAAAATTCGATTTCGATGTATGTAGTTTTAGAGAAAGTAGCCATCTCCTTTTTTTTAAGCATTCTTACTATCATTTTGCTTCTCAAAAAAGACAAATTCAATAGTTTCTTCTCAACAAACACCCGGATGTCAATCATCGCTGCATGGATTGGCTTGCGTTTACTGCCTTTTTGCATTGTCTATATAATCCTCGATTTCGCAGTAAAATCAGATGTTATTTTTTTCTATGATACTGCAAAACAGGCCTTGAATGGTCTGATGGTCTATCGTGATTTCTGGCAGCCTTATTCTCCCTTATTCCCCTATCTCAATGCCGTTACCTTAGCTATTGTTGATTCTCCCAAATCTATTATCTTCCTGATGATGATTTATGAATTAATAGCTTTATACATAACAAAAGCAATCTATTCTAATAAATATTCCGGCTTTTATATCATTCTATACCTGACTTTACCTGCACCATTTATATTTCTCATTTTCGGCGGACAGGAAGACATCTTCCTATGGTTGTTCGTAGCCCTTGCTATCTGGTATTTCAGAAAATCTGATAATGCTTTGCATACTGGCCTGATACTGGGCCTCGGAATTATATGCACCAAAATCCTCCTCATTATTCCCATCGCCTTATTGCTTATTTTCTCTAAATACAGGGGCAAGATTCTTGTTGGTCTCTTGATTATAGGTATACCTTCAATGGCCATTATGCTCTATCTGGTAGGAGAAAAAATTCTGGCGCCCTTACAATTAGGTGATTTGCCTTTCGCTCCTAATCTTGTGAGTGTACTGAGTCCATTTATCGGAGGAGTGCAACCACAAAGCAAGATACTCAATTGGGGTGGTTTACTTATTATTATTGCCGGAGCAGCTTATTTCCTGAAAAACCTGAAACCTTATAGTGAAGCCAAAATACTGTTGTTTGCTTTTATTCTCACCAATATGATTACGATTATCGTCCATAAAAATTCACTGCCGAATTATTTATATACGATTCTGCTACCTGTAATTTATTTCTTTGGTGAAACCTTTAAAACCAGACAATGGGTATTGATGATATTGTTGAACATTATCGGGGCGGTTCAACCATCACTTTGGTATTATCTAGGAGGCAAATACTATGATTCGTTCAGCGGGCTTAATCCGCTGAATGTATTAGAATACCTGTTGCAGATTATCTATTTAGCACTGTGCATCTATTTTGTCTATTTTCTTAGCAGGATATCAGCCGGAAAAATCCATAGCGCTTCATTAGATAAATAGGTGAAGTCTTATTGGTTATTTGCTTTTTTCTCCAATTCGTCAATCTTGGCATCTACCAAGAAACGAAACCAGAATCCTTGTAAGAAATGGAATGTCCTGCCAGACCTTGTTTCTAAAAAGCCCAGTCTGATTACAAAACGATAGAAAAAGTATATCATGGGTCTGACGAACAGCGGCAGGTTCCACCATATTTTCTTGAATACGGCTTTTCTTTCATCAGGACTTCCAAACAGATTAGGTTTCAGGGTCTGTCCTCTGAGCCCTCTTTTACGTTGAAATTCTTCCTGAGCTGTCAGATTACTATAACGAATCTGCTTAATCAACCAGAAATCAATATCATGTTCTTTCAGGTTATCTTCTATCAATATCTCATCTTTCCAGATAATCGTTTTCCCCTCCACCACAAAGCGGTGGTCCATATTCTCGTTTAAATCAGACCAGCCCTTACCGGTGCGAAACATCTTAAGCATATAAAAATTCTTATAGCCTCCGTATTTCAGTCTTTCGCCCTGAAAATAATTATGTCTGTTAAAATAAATAGCGTTTACGTCAGCCGGAATAGCTGTGTCTGAAAAAGATTTGAGTTTATTGTGTAATTCTTCGGAAGGATACTGGTCAGCATCCAGACCTATAATCCATGGTGTGTTGATGGGACAATTCTTTAAGGCAAAATCCCATTGTTTAGGGTGATTTTCAAACGCATTGGTTTTTACAATAGCCCCATACTCTTCTGCAATTGCCACCGTATCATCTGTACTACCTGAATCAACCACAAAAATCGGTGCGTTCAGCCCAGCAATTTTAGACAATAATCTTTTAATGTGTACAGATTCGTTATATGTCAGAATAATGATAGAAATATCACTCATGTTGGGTAGAATACAGAGAAAAAGATGTTAACTAAAGCCTTAAAATCGGGCGTAAAAATAGCAAATATCAATCGGCTATTTTAGAAATGGCCAAATAATGTTTCTATCAATGGCTATAGCCACTATTTCTTTTTAATAATCTTTTTCACGAATTGCTTATTATTCAGGTCAAAACTCAGCAGATATACCCCATCCGGGATTCCTTTTAAATCTATCATTGTAGAATTCGTGAATGAATCGCTCATGATTATTTCACCTCTGGTATTGAACAATTTTATTGTTGCCTTTGATTCACCCATTGCCGGAAGTACTATTTGTAGGGTTTCACTCGCAGGGTTCGGAAAGGCCTTGACTTGTATATCTCCTGCCTCTTCTCCGGACAGTATATTTTCAACAATAATTTCTATCGGATTAGAAACCGTTTTACAACCGAATTTTTCAATCTGCAAAGTATAGATACCTGTTTGCTGAAGTTCAAGGCTGGCCTGATTAGCGCCGGCAATGGGTTCAGCGTCTTTCATCCATTGAAAATTCACACCGGAGCATCCCTCTACCTTTATAAAACTTTTTTCATTGGCTAAAACTGTTGTTTTTTCAGCACTGATTAATGGCGGATTAAGTAATAAAAACTCATTAAACCCATCTGCCGTACAGCCTATCAGGCTTATTTCATCACTTTCATTGATACACCCGTCGCCTCTGTTTACAGACGCTCTATAAGCCCCTTTATCTTTAATAAATAATTCGTTCGCATTGCGGTTCCTGATTAAGGTATCATTTCTGGTCCATTCATACCTGTAAGCCGGATTTGCGTCTACAAAAACCTTGAATGAATCTACCTTACAACCCGAGCCCGCATAAGCATAACCGATATTTACATTAAAATCAGGTTTCTTGTCAAAATGGGCAAAAGAGTTATACTTGCACGAGGCCTTATCAGAATATAAGAAGTTATACTTCACAGAAGATGTGTATTCTCCTGAGGCAGTGGCTCTGATAAACAGGTTCTTTTCATTCGCAATCTCTTTACCGTTTACTTTCCATACAATATCCTCAATGAGGTATTTGCTCGCAAAGGCATCATCTATTTTAATTACTGCAGCCGAACCACAGCCATTTTCTACTTTTGATAATGGTAATGCCTGCAGATAATCCATGCGGTCTAACCTGTATTTACCCGATACATATGTTTTACCTGCATGAGGAATCACGATGCTTACATGATAATCGCCCGAGGCGATGGCCATCAGATGATTTTGCGTAGAATCCTGAATGAGTTGATTATTCAAAAACCACTGATATTGCAAACCCTCTCCGGTGATGTTGGTAGAGATTCTGAAATACGGAAATGGCTCACAATGATTTCCCAAGCCGTCTATACTCTCTCTATGGAGTTCTATGCTATAGCCATCCTGCACAATGATTTCTTTCGATTCAACACTTACCCCACAACCTGGTACGGGCCTTTTTATTTTATAAATCCCATCCTGCGGATTCGTCATTATATTGCCCGGGACTGTTATCAACTGATTGTTCCGATACCACTCGTCTTTTTCTCCATTTGTACCTAATAGCAGGAGATCGGGGTCATAATGAAATACCAGATCGGTAGTCTTGTGGGCATATACCTCTTTTGAAGAAACCAGTATATCATTTGTAGCTTTTACCACACAGTTCTTATCAGTTTTATTAATTAGTTTAAGGCTATAATAGCCCTCCTGCGAAGCCTGATAATTAGATTGGGTTGCACGTCTGATGATTTCACCGTCTTTATACCACTGAAAGGTAAAATCATTTGCCGGAATAATTACGTTCTCCGACAGTTTCATGTTCTGTCCATTGCAACTTTCTACCGAGCCTATTACAACACTGCTTGTAGCACAGTTTTTGGTATCCAATTCTGTCTTTCTTTTCAGAATCGAATAAGTAAAACCATTGAAATCATAAAAATTGGTAAGATAGACATTGCGTCTTGTATCAAGCGCCATTGATGTAGCATAGCCAAACTGACCAAAAATTGGTTCTTTATCTACATATATCAAATTACCATCTGCAGCATATTTGGCCAGAAATATATACCTTTCATTGGGTTGCGATAGTTTTATTTTAGGAGTAAAAGTCAGGTCTGCTCCTTCAGCAAAGCCTAAGAGATAAGGTTCTCCGGCTTTGTTTATAGCCAGATCATTTACCAAAAGCCAGGTGAGGAATTGACCCGGGTTTGCAGTAATATTGTTATGCCATAGAACACTTCCATCTGCCTCAGCGGATTTTGTAAGAAAAACCCCTTTTTCCTTAGCAATATTCGATACAATGCCTGAAACATAAACGTGCCCGGCATTATCAGATACTATATCATTACATTCATCATCGTATGCTCCTGCTATTGTCTTTAGCCAGTTTATCTTTCCATCTCTTTCAAACCTACCATAAAAAACATCATTCCCTCCACGCGATGACAGGCTAAGTCCTGTTTGAAAGTTAGCCTCCCCGCTGAAAGTCCCTGCTATGAAAACCTCATCCTTCCGATTTACCTCAACAGCCTTTGCAACAATTTTCGCATCATCAAATTTATTAATAAATAGCAAGGCACCGTTTTTGTCTAATTTCATCAAGAAAGATTTGCGTGTACCGTCGGTATCTATCAAGGCATCTCCTAATGCCTTTTCACTATCAATCTGAAAGTTTCCCTGAAATTGCCCGACTATGTAGATATTACCATTCTTATCAATGGTAGCTTTGCCAATCGATTCATCCCAGTTGCCACCATATCTTTTTACCCAGCTTAGTTGCCCGGCGGCTGTATATTTTGCTACAAATATCTCTTTATCTAAACCACCATTAAAGAATGTCTTATTATCAAAATCCAGAAAACGCTCGTATACTCCTACCATATACACATTGCTGCTATCATCGCTCAGCATTGTAATCAGGGGTTTATTGTAGCTTCTGATGTAATGAAACCATTGAACCGCCTGACGGGGATCAAACTTGACAATAAAACTTGCTCCCTCTTTTGGTACGATGAATCTCTTAGACTCAATAATTAAATCGCTTTCAATATTATCCTTTTTATAACTGCCCGTTGCTATCAGGTTATCCTTCGCATCGACTATTGTATAATCAAGATTCACCTTCTCGCCTATGCCAAAAGAGATATTACTTTCGTCCTGGGCGAAACCGACAAAACCAATATTTAATAATATACCTAATAATAAAAATATCCTCATAAATCCAAATCGACTACAGAACAGTTCACTAAGGGAATGAAACAGGAATTAATAAATTAACAAAGGCTACAATTAAAAGTAATGCCTTTAATTGTAAACGATTTATCCGGTCTTTGATTATAATAAAGGCTATCAACCAGAAAACAAATCCAAACGAAAGCGTTCTGACGGTATCCCCCACTAAGAAACTGATACCTACAATGGGCAACCAACTCAAAAATGCTAAAAATAGTCTGAGGTATTGTCTGTCTTTATATAAAATGATAAATACCATCGGAATAAGCAAGGCAAAGCCCTCTACCGAAACCGCGGTCCGTTTACCATACCACAGACTAGTGAACTTTATAAAATAAATATACCTGTCAAAACTAAAATTTTCAACATCCTCAGACGCAAGATGATATTTTGTAGACAAATAGGCTCTTGCCAGCAAATACACTAAAATATTAGAAACAATCACCAAAAAGACTTTCAGAGATTCCTTTCTGTTGAGCTGATAATAAAAATGATGAAAAAACCACAAAGCAATAGCTGTAACCACACTACGTTCGTCGCACCAGAAAGCCAACTGACAGAATAGCGTAATCAGTACCGGTGACCTCACCATCAATACACACAACATAAAGAAAAACGTGTAACCATCGCCATGTCCGAAACAATTAAAGAAAAAACATGAGCCTGCGTATACATTCACAAAGGCAAAGAACAGGTATAGAACCAACAGCTTATCATCAAGAATTTTTGATAATATATGTATTAATAAGTAGAGAAATGCAATCCCAAATACTACCTGCAAAAGATAAAGACCCAGACTATTGAGATGAAAATAACGGGCAATTAACGGAATGGTAAGCCTGAAAATACGGTTTGCCTCATGCGAACCTGATTCATATTGATGAAAAGTAAGGGGAGCTTCGCCCTGCTCTATGATGCTATTCCAGAAAAAGAAAGGCTGCGGATTATGAAGTATTACATCGGCATAAAAACTTCTGAAATTCTCATAGATATAACCCCTGTTAAAAGCAAACAGCCAGGTAAAACTAAAGAGACAGCAAAAAATCAGTACTCTGATTTTCCAGTATTTACTATTCAGTATGGATTTTTGTAAAAACGTCTCAAGTGGATTAAATAATGACCAAAGGTTGATTGTTTCCATGTTTCTTCTCTTAAATATACACAGCCTACACCTTAACAGATTCATTGACTGTGTATACGTAGAAAAGGTTGGAATGAATACAAAAAAAGCCCCTGAAAATTTCAGAGGCTTTCTGTATACGTATCCGAAATCTTACGCTTCTTCTTTTTTGTCTTCTTCTGAAGCCGGAGCAGCATCAGCTACCTCTGCTGTAGTTGGTTCAGCTTCAACAGCTGCTACAGGGGTTTCTTCTACTACTTCTGCCGATGATTCATCAATTGCTGCAACAGGAGTAGCAGCTACTTCAGTAGATTCAGCGGTGCCATCAGACTTTTTACCACCACGACGGCTACGACGAGTCTTAGTAGTTTTTTCTTCTACTGCTGTCAATAATGCCTCGTTGTAATCAACCAACTCAATCAAAGCTAATTCAGCGTTATCACCATAACGAGTACCTAATTTAATGATACGGGTGTATCCACCATTACGGCTAGCTACTTTCTCAGCAATTTCACCAAACAGGGTTTTGATTGACTCTTTGTCTTGCAAATAAGAGAATACTGTACGACGTGAATGCGTAGTGTCACTTTTTGCTTTCGTAATAAGTGGCTCGACGTATTTACGCAATTCTTTAGCTTTTGCCAAAGTAGTTTCGATACGTTTGTACTGAATTAACGAAATCGTAAGATTTTTCAACAACGCATCTCTGTGAGAATGTGTTCTACCTAAATGATTGGTTTTGTTACCGTGTCTCATTGTATTATTTTCGTAAGTAACGGTCAGAATAGCCTACGCAGTCTTGGACATTCCACCTATTACGATTAGTAATTTATTTTATTCGAATACTGCGGTTTCGATTATACAAAAAATTCCCCTCTTGTATTGTTACATAAGGAGGGGAATTGAATTAATATCAATCTTCGTCTAATTTATACTTTTGCACGTCCATTCCGAAATGCAAGCCTTTATCAGCTACTAGTTGCTCTAACTCTGTCAATGATTTTTTACCGAAATTGCGGAACTTCATCATGTCGGCTACTTCCAGTCTTGCAAGGTCGCCTAATGTACGAATATCTGCTGATTTCAAACAGTTGTACGCACGAACTGACAAATCAAGGTCTTGCAGAGAAGTTTTCAACAGCTTGCGCATATGTAAGAATTCTTCATCAACAATATTATCTTCGTCATCTTTCTTGGTATCAAATACCATGTTTTCGTCCGTAAACTTCAAGAAGTGCTGAATCAAAATATGAGCTGCTTCCTGCAAAGCTCTTTCAGGGTGGATTGAACCATCTGTTTTGATTTCAAGCAAAAGTTTTTCGTAGTCAGTACGTTGTTCTACACGGGTATTTTCGATGCTATACTTCACATTTTTGATGGGAGTATAGATAGAGTCAACCGAGATAAAACCAATTGGTAAGTCGTTTTGCTTATGTTCTTCAGCAGAAACGTAACCACGTCCTTTATCTACAATAATTTCAATTTCGATTTCCTTAGTGTCGTCCAGACGGGCAACTATCAAATCAGGATTCAAAATCTGGAAACTTTGAGTGAATTTACCAAGGTCGCCCGCAGTTAATACACTTTGATTTTTTACTCTGACGGTGAATTTATTATCGACATAATCAGAAACTTTTTTAAAACGAACCATTTTGAGGTTCAAGATGATTTCCGTCACATCATCCACAACCCCATCAATGCTCGAAAATTCGTGTAGTACCCCCGGAAATCTTACAGAAGTGATTGCGTAACCTTCCAGTGAAGATAGCAGAATACGACGTAAGGCGTTCCCGATGGTCACACCATACCCTCTTTCAAGTGGCTTAAACTCGAAAAAGCCATGGAAGTCGTCAGCTTTTTCCATGACGACCTTGTCAGGCATTTGAAATGCTAATATTGACATACGTATGCAGTGTGTTTATTTTCGTTACGAAAAAGGTGGTTAGCTATCCCACCAATAAAAAACGTAGCTGTGCCATCACCGATTTTCGCGGTAATGGCACAACTATTTAACTAATATTATTTGTTATATAACTCGACGATTGCTTGTTCGTTGAAGTTTTCAGGAATCTGGTCACGCTCAGGGAAGTTAATAAATTTACCAACTAACTCTGTGCTGTCCCACTCTAACCAGTTGTAACGCTTTGCATTACGTGCTTTCAAACTATCCGTAATTGTTTCTAAAGCTTTTGATTTCTCACGTACACCTACTAATTGACCCGGTTTCAGTATAAACGATGCAATGTTTAATACTTCGCCATCAACCGTAATGTGACGGTGTGTAACCAATTGACGCGCAGCACGGCGTGTCGGAGCGATACCTAAACGATAAACAGTGTTATCTAAACGAGCTTCGCACAATTTCAAAAGGTTTTCACCTGTACGTCCTTGTTTCACAGAAGCTAAATGGAAAAAGCGAGCAAACTGACGCTCTAATATACCGTAAGTATATTTTACTTTTTGTTTTTCAATTAATTGTTGACCGTACTCTGATTTTTTACTCTTGCGTCCTTTACCATGTTGGCCTGGCGCATAATTCTTTTTGCTTAAAGCTTTGCTTGGGCCCATTATCGGTTCACCAAACTTTCTCGAAATTCTTACTTTCGGACCTGTGTATCTTGCCATTTTTGATTGTGTTAAGAGAAGTAAAGATTGATTAGCCCCAATGTCCAAACCATCAATCATTTATAGCCATCACAGCTATGGTTTACTTCTGTCGCCTTTCTTTAAGGCTTTTGATTTGATTATTAAAAATTAAGAAACAGAAGAGTGAAAAATTTAAAGACTACTGCCCAGTTAAACTAGTTTTCTCAGGCATTGTTTAAAGTTTTTCAATCTTCTGCTCAATACTAAACTCTTCTGCGTTTTGGAGGACGACAACCATTGTGCGGTAGAGGAGTCACATCAGTAATTGAAGTTACTTCAATACCTGTGCTTTGCACCGTACGAATAGCTGATTCACGACCAGAACCAGGTCCTTTTACGAATACCTCTGCTTTACGCATACCAGCGTCATAGGCAACTTGTGCACAGTTTTGTGCGGCCATCTGAGCGGCATAAGGAGTGTTTTTCTTAGAACCTTTGAATCCCATTTTACCTGCAGACCCCCAGGAAATAACCTGACCCTGGCTGTTGGTAACAGAGATAATGATATTATTAAAAGAAGCTCTGATATGTACCTGACCTACCGGCTCTACGATTACTACTCTTTTTTTAGCTTTATCTTTTCTTTTTGCTTGTGCCATTGTGACAAAACAGTGTTTAATGATTGGCAATACAGAAAAACCTGTATTCTGTTCGATTTTACGCCCGTCTTTTGTAAAATCCAGTTTAGTATCTTAATCAGATACGCGGGATTACTTAGTAGCTTTCTTCTTGTTCGCTACAGTCTTACGCTTACCTTTACGAGTACGTGAATTGTTTTTGGTACGTTGACCACGAAGTGGCAAACCTTTACGGTGACGAACGCCACGGTAACAACCAATATCCATTAATCGTTTTATGGCAAGTTGCACTTCAGAACGCAACTGTCCTTCTACGGTTATTTCTTCACTGATAATACCACGAATAGCATTAGCTTCTGCGTCGTTCCAGTCACCTGCCTTTTTGTCTAAGCTAATATTAGCTTTTCCTAAAATTTTCTGTGACGAACTACGACCAATACCGTAGATGTACGTAAGGGCGATCTCGCCTCTTTTTTTGTCCGGGATGTCAACACCTGCAATCCTCATAGATAATTAACCTTGTCTTTGTTTAAACTTCGGATTTTTTTTGTTAATAACGTAAATTTTACCCTTTCTACGGATAACTTTACATTCAGCACTACGCTTCTTTACTGACGCTTTAACTTTCATAATGAATTAAAACACACCCCTAGCCCCTAAAGGGGAACTTTGTTAGAAGTTTTCATGCTTTGGGGTATTTTACAGTACATGAAACTTTCATTATAAAACTATAAAATCATCGTCATTAGTTCCCCGCCTTAGCTCCCCTTTAGGGGTTGGAGGCATTTTACTTATAACGATAAGTAATTCTTGCTTTTGTTAAATCGTAAGGAGACATCTCCAGCCTTACCCTGTCACCTGGTAGAATACGAATGTAGTTCATTCTCATTTTACCTGAAATATGGGCAACCAGTTCATGTTTATTCTCCAAACGTACACGAAACATGGCGTTTGAAAGAGCTTCTGTAATGATGCCGTCAACTTCGATATTTGCTTGTTTTGCCATATATTTTAAATTGCGCAGAAATCGTCTTTTACATTATGTTCTATCTGCGCTCAACTCCTATGCAACTACTAAATTTCTTTTGGCTAACACCTCTTCAATGTATTCGAAAGTAGTCAGTATTTCGCCTCCTCCCTTTCTTACTACAATTGTATGTTCAAAGTGCGCTGCCGCTTTTCGGTCTTCTGTGCGTATCGTCCAGTTATCATTCTCCTGTACTACACTTCTACGCCCTAAGGTAATCATCGGCTCAATTGCCAAAACCATGCCTTCCTGCAATTTCGGGCCATTGCCACGTTTGCCAAAATTAGGTACTTCAGGTGATTCGTGTAAGAATTTCCCTACACCATGTCCTACCAGTTCTCTCACAACACCATATCCGAACTTCTCAGCATGGTCTTGTACTCCAAAACTGATATCCCCTACTCTATTACCTGTTTTTGCTTGTTCTATACCCTTGAAAAGAGATTCGTAAGTACGTTTCAATAGGTCAGCTACCTCTTTGGCGATGTCGCCTACCGGATAAGTATATGCACTGTCGGCATGATAACCATCTTTATAAACACCACAGTCAATCGAAACTATATCTCCCTCTTTTAATGCTCTGTTACTAGGTATGCCGTGAACGACTACGTCGTTGATAGAGATACAAAGTGAAGCAGGGAATTTTAAACCTCCTACATCATATCCTAAAAAAGAGGGATGTCCTTTTTGATCCTTGATATATTCGTAAGCTATTTTATCCAATTCTTTGGTAGTAACACCCGGAGCTATTACTTTCGCTACTTCTGCCTGAGCCTGGCCCAAAATCCGGCCGTTGTTTCGGATAATCTCTAACTCCTCGTCCGATTTCAAATATATGATTCTATCCTTTTTGCTCATGCTTTTACCCTCCTGTTAGATAGATACTGCCGATACAGTCTGACGTCCCTGAATTCGACCTGATTGCATCAAACCTTCGTAACGTTTCATCAACAAGTAACTCTCAATTTGTTGCAATGTATCTAACACAACACCCACCAGAATTAACAATGAAGTACCACCGAAGAATGAAGCAAAGTTCTGTGTCATCCCTAATAATCCTGCAAGGGCCGGTAAGATAGCAATTACGGCTAATAAAACACCACCCGGTAAAGTAATTCTGTCTAATACGTTCGCGATATAATCAGAAGTCGGCTGACCAGGTTTTATACCCGGAATAAAGCCACCACCTCGTTTCATATCGTCTGCAATCTGATTAGGATTAATCGAGATAGCTGTATAGAAGAAGGTGAAACCTATAATTAAAATCGCATAAATTAAACAATATTGCCACGAGGTAGGGCTATTCATAATAATTGCCCAGCTCTGGAACGCATCACTCTTGGTTCTTTCTGCAAGATAACTAAGAATCAGACCCGGAATAAACATTAATGCTTGTCCAAAAATGATTGGCATTACACCTGCAATATTCAGTTTCAAAGGCAAATACTGGCGTTGACCGGTTACTACTTTATTACCTACAATTTGTTTTGCGTATTGTACAGGAATCCGGCGAGTAGCCTGTGTAATGGCTACTGCAAACAGAACCACCATAAATAAAGCTACAATTTCAATGATAAAGAACAAAATCTGTCCGCTTCCGCCTCTTGAATTAGCCTCACCAAAGATAGCACCCGGGAGTCTTGACACGATTCCGATCATAATCATCATCGAAATCCCGTTTCCAATACCCTTTTCGGTCATACGCTCCCCAAGCCACATACACATAACAGTACCTGATACAATTAATAATACCGAACTGATATAGAACAGACCCTGGTTAACCATGATAGCATCTGTCGGAATGTAAGTCTGAAGATAGGTAAATCCTTGAGCCGCTGCTACTGCAATAGTCAACCAACGGGTTATCTGATTTAATTTTCTACGACCCGACTCCCCCTCTTTCTGCAATTTACTGAAATATGGCAATGCCAATGTCAATAACTGAATGGCGATAGAAGCCGAAATATATGGCATAATACCTAATGCCATAATTGAAGATTTCTGAAATGCACCACCGACCAACGTATTTAAAAGCCCTAACAGACCATTACTTTCTGTTAAATCTTTTAACTTAGTCACATCAACACCCGGTAAAACTACGTGGGAACCGACACGAAAAATAAGAATTATCAAAAGAGTTTGAAGAATACGTTTCCTCAATTCCTCGATTGACCAAATGTTCTTGAGTGTTGTTATAAATTTGTTCATTTTCTTAGGAAAAACAAGGCTTTTGGTTGAAATTACTCAGCTCTACCTGCGTTAAGTTTATCCTGCAATTCTTTTAACTCATCCCACTTACCATCACGAGCTAATTCAGCTTGTTCTGCCCAAGTAGTTGGGTCGTGCATTGCATAACTTGAACCCGCCGCATCAAGAATTTCTTTTACTCTTTCTGCAGGTGTTGCTGCTAAATCTGCAAAGCTAACAATTCCTTCGTTAATAAGCAAATCTGCAATCTTCGGACCAATACCCTCAATTATCTTTAAATCGTCTCCTTCAGCTGTTTTTTTTGCCTTTTTTGGTTTTGCTTCTGCTTCTACCGGAGCGGCTATTACCTCCTGCGCTACCAATTTTTCAACAGCGATAGCGGGCTTTGCTGCTTTTACTGCACCTGCCGAAGCCGACGGGTCAAAAGTAGCATCAACAGTTGCTGAACCACCTGCTTTCTCAATTGCTGCGATAGCTGATTCTGAGAATGCATTTGCTCTTAAATTAACCGCTGCTGTCAACTCACCACGACCTAATATTTTCACACGGTCAGATTTTTGCGTCAAACCGTTGTTATATAAGAAACCCAAATCCATGTTATTCGCACCTGTTTTGTCAAACAAAGCCTGAATAGTATCAAGATTGATGGCTTTATATTCTATTCTATTAATATTTTTGAAACCAAACTTAGGTACACGACGTTGCAATGGCATCTGACCACCTTCAAAACCACGTTTCTGGCTATAACCTGAACGGGATTTTGCACCTTTATGACCACGTTTAGCAGTACCGCCACCGCCGGAACCATGTCCACGGCCTACTCTATCGTTTGCTTTAACTGAACCTTTAGCAGGTTGTAATGTACTCAATTTCATTGTAATGCGATTATTTTAATCGGTTAAACATACGCAATTCCGATTTTCGGAACCACTCGGCTACGCCTACCACAAACCCTCAGGACGATTCCATCGTGGGGGAGAATTAACTACGCTTCTTTTTCTACAATCAACAAGTGTTTTACCTTGTTAATCATACCTTGCATAGCAGGGTTTAATTCTTTTTCTACAGTACGGTTCATCTTGCCAAGACCCAAAGCAGCGATAGTGCGCTTTTGTACTTCCGGTCTGCCAATTGTACTTCTTACCTGAGTAATCTTTACCTTTGCCATTATTGTGTTAGCTATGAGCCTGGGCTTTGAGCTTTGTGCCTAAGCACTGGGCTTGGGGCATAGGGCTAAAAGCTTGGGGCTATTATCCGTTAAATACTTTAGTCATTTTAACACTACGTTGAAAAGCAACTGTGTGCGGTGCACGCATCTGGCTTAAAGCATCAATCGTAGCTTTTACCACGTTATGTGGATTTGATGAACCTTTAGATTTCGCCAATACATTGTGGATACCGGCTGCTTCTAACACAGCACGCATCGCACCACCGGCGATAATTCCGGTACCAGGGGCTGCAGGTTTTACAAACACAAAACCGCCTGAGAACTTACCGTGAATTTCGTGAGGTACAGTATCGTTGATTACAGGTACTGATACCAGGTTTTTCTTAGCATCTTCAATAGCTTTTGCAATTGCATCTGTTACTTCATTTGCTTTACCTAAGCCTTGTCCTACAACTCCTTTACCGTCGCCTAACACAACAATTGCAGAGAAACTAAAACGACGACCACCTTTCACCACTTTGGCTACACGGTTAATGGCTACAACTCTTTCTTTAAGTTCTGCCTCGTTTACTTTTGCTTTATTCATTGATTGAGAATTGCAAGATTAGAATTTCAAACCGCCTTCTCTGGCACCATCTGCCAAGGCTTTAATGTTACCATGATACAAATAACCGTTACGGTCAAACACACAGGCGTCGATACCTCTTTCAGTAGCGATTTCAGCGATTTTTTTACCAACTTCTTTAGAGTTGTCAACTTTCACACCTTTCAAACCTAAACCTGTAGTTGATGCTGATGCTAAAGTAACGCCTTTTGTGTCGTCGATTAACTGAGCGTATATGGCTGTATTTGAGCGGAATACCGATAAGCGTGGTCTTTCAGGGGTTCCTGAAACCTTGCTACGGATGCTCCACTTTATCTTTTGTCTTCTATCAGTTTTTACACTTGACATTGTTGTAAATATTTTGAGACCTTGAAACCAGTCTGTATGTCTAATGATTATTTCTTCTTACCTGAGGTTTTACCAGCCTTGCGACGAACAACTTCACCAACAAAACGAATACCTTTTCCTTTGTAAGGCTCAACTTTACGTAGTCCTTTAATTTTTGAAGCTACAAGGCCAATCAATTGTTTGTCTGTACCTTCAAGCGTTACTAAAGGGTTTTTACCTTTTTCCATCGCAGTTGTTACTTTCAACTCTTCAGGAACTACAAAATATACGTTGTGAGAGAAACCTAAGCTTAAATCCAATACGTTTCCGTTGTTTGAGGCTTTGTAACCTACACCCACAATTTCCATTGAAGTTTTGTAACCTGTGCTTACACCAATAACCATGTTATTGATTAATGAACGATACAAACCATGTAATGCTTTGTGACGTTTTTGTTCGGTTGGTCTTTCAACTTTCAATTCGTTGTCTTCAACACCTACTTTGATATCTGAGTCAACTTTTTGAGTGAGGGTTCCTTTCGGGCCTTTTACAGTTACTACGTTGAATTCATCAACTGTGATACTTACTCCACTTGGAAGAGCAACTGGTTTTTTACCAATTCTTGACATTTTTTTTGAGTTTAAGGCTTCATGACACTTTCGTTGGGAACGAGTTATCAAGAGCGGTCAACGATTAATTTAATTGTATTGCAGAAATGCTGCAATGAGAGATTTCAAATACTAATAAGCTGAAACAGCTATTAATATATGTAGCACAATACTTCACCACCTACTTTCAATGAACGGGCTTCTTTGTCTGTCATTACACCTTTAGAGGTAGAAACGATAGCAATACCTAATCCATTCAATACACGTGGAATTTCAGTTGTACCTGCGTATTTACGTAAACCTGGTTTAGAAACGCGTTTCAATTCTACAATTGCCGATTGTTTCGTTACTGGATTGTACTTTAACGCTATTTTGATAACACCCTGTGGAGCTGCTTCTTCAAATTTATAACTTTGAATAAAACCTTTATCGTACAGTACTTGTGTAATCGCTTTTTTGATGTTCGAAGCAGGAATTTCTACCACTCTGTGACGTGCCTTGATGGCATTTCTGATTCTGGTAAGGAAGTCTGCTATTGGATCCGTTGTAATCATTTTGCTGTTTAATTTTGGATACCTAAGCCAACATTGAGCAGTATCGTGAGCACGACTTTCTCAATTGGGCTGCAAAATTAGAAAATATTTTTAATAATAGTATATATATAAGCAATTATTATTCAGCAGAATTAGTGATTCTTAAATAAAGAATATTTATTCAAGGAATTCTCCTAAACAATTTTGCTTATCTTACCAAGATGCTTTAGTTACACCAGGAATCAAGCCTTTACTTGCCATTTCACGGAAAGTAACACGATTGATACCAAACTTACGCATATACCCTCTTGGACGACCCGTTAACTTACAACGGCTATGTAATCTGACCGGAGAAGCGTTGCGAGGTAATTTATCAAGACCGATATAGTCGTTGGCTTCTTTCAAAGCGGCACGTTTAGTGGCATATCTTGCTACTGTTGCCTCTTTCTTTCTATCTCTTGCTTTTATTGATTCTTTTGCCATTGTATGACTTTTGATTAAATGCTAAGAATAAATCTTATGATTGTTTTTTGGCGCTGCTTGCAAACGGCATGCCCATTGCTTTTAATAATTCGTAAGCTTCAGCATCAGTTGGTGCAGATGTTACGAAAGTTATGTCCATTCCCTGAATCTTAGAGATTTTATCAATCGAAATCTCAGGGAAAATTATTTGCTCCTTGATACCAAAGGTATAATTCCCGCGTCCGTCAAATCCTTTATCACTGATACCTTTGAAGTCTCTCACACGTGGAAGTGCGATAGCAGTCAAACGATCAAGAAATTCGTACATTTTCTCTCCACGCAATGTTACTTTTACACCAATCGGCATATTTTCACGAAGTTTGAAGTTCGAAACGGCTTTCTTTGAAAGTGTTGCTACTGCTTTCTGACCTGTGATGGTTGTAATTTCTTCTAAGCTGTTGTCGATTAATTTCTTATCGCCGGTTGCAGCGCCTACACCACGGTTCACTACTATTTTTTGTAATACAGGAACCTGCATTACCGATTTGTATCCGAACTTCGCTTTCAAAGCCGGTACTACTTCTGTTGTATATTTTTCTCTTAAACGTGCCATTTTTTTAAATCGCTTTTACGAGGATTTCCGACCCTCTTGTATTGATCCGGTTTCACAACCGGACGATGATACCTTAAATAAACTTACCTGTTTCTTTAGAGAAACGTTGTAATTTGCCTTTATCGTTTTCTTTACGACCAGTGCGTGTAGCATTACCTGTAGCAGGGTCAACCACCATTACGTTACTGATGTGAATCGGACCGGCAAACTCACGGATTTCACCCTGAGGATTTTGTGCCGAAGGTTTCACGTGTTTTTTCTGAATGTTCACACCTTCTACAACCACACGTTGTTTTTCAGCGTTGATATCAGTGATTTTACCACGTTTACCTTTCGAATTACCTGCAATCACCTCAACTGTGTCGCCGTTGCGTACATGAAGTTTCTGTTGCTTATTGAATTTTCTTTCCATTACTGTTAAATTTGAAAATTTGAATAGTTATGCATCGGACAAACGTGCAGGGCACTTTTGTCTCAATGGCGAACCAGGGTTTAGCTGGCATTGGCCTGCAGGGACTGGCCTACGCGGCTCGACCTGCGCGGTCCGCTTTCAAATTAAAGAACTTCAGGAGCCAGAGAAACGATTTTCATGAATTGTTTCTCACGTAATTCACGTGCAACAGGTCCGAAAATACGAGTACCGCGTGGCTCATCCTGGTTGTTTAATAATACTACTGCGTTGTCTTCAAAACGTATATATGTACCATCTTTGCGACGAACCTCTTTCGTGGTTCTTACTACGACAGCCTTCGATACTGTTCCTTTCTTCATGTTTGATGAAGACAGGGCCGATTTTACGGATACGACAACTTTGTCACCAATCGAAGCATAACGTTTACCTGTTCCGCCCAATACACGGATTACAAGCACTTCTTTTGCTCCACTATTATCGGCAACACCTGCTCTTGATTCTTGCTGTAACATTGTCTTAATTTGTTGGCTGTTAGCTATGAGGCTAAGAGCTATTAACTTTAAATTACTTCGCTTTTTCTACGATTTCTACTAGTCTCCAATTCTTATTCTTGCTCAATGGGCGAGTTTCCTGAATCTTCACGGTATCACCGATACCAGCTTCATTTTTCTCGTCGTGGAACATGAATTTCTTGGTTTTGAGCATGAATTTTCCGTATTTCGGATGTTTCAGTTTACGAACTACAGCCACAACTCCAGATTTATCCATCTTGTTGCTAACTACTGTTCCGACACGCTCTTTTCTAAGATTTCTTTCTTCCATTGTTCTTTTCTTAATGTCCTGTTAAACAGGGTATTTAAATATTAACGGGCATTCAATTCTGTCACTAATTGAGCAATCAATCTACGGGATTGACGGATACGCATCGGATTTTCGATAGGCGTGATAGCATGAGCAAATTTCAGTTTATTAATTCTGTCTTTTTCAACAGCGATATTCTGCTGTAATTGCTCAAGTGACAATGCTTGGATTTCTGACTGTTTCATTTTATTATTAAATGATTGAATGAGTAAAAAATAAAGGTCTCATTCAGGTGACGTTCAAAAGGCCTTAGCCTCGTGAATTATTCTGCTTCTTCCTGATAATCTCTACGTACTACAAATTTTGTTTGTACCGGCAATTTTTGGGCTGCCAAACGTAACGCTTCAGTAGCAACTGCCAATGGCACACCTGTTGCTTCGAATAGAATTGTACCTGGTTTTACACTAGCTACCCAATACTCAGGGGCACCTTTACCTTTACCCATACGTACTTCGAGTGGCTTTTTTGTGATAGGTTTATCAGGGAAGATACGAATCCACACCTGACCTTCACGTTTCATTGCACGGGTAACCCCGATACGGGCTGCTTCAATCTGACGAGCAGTGATTCGACCCGGCTCTAAAGATTTGATAGCGAAAGTTCCGAAAGCAATCTCGTGTCCACGTGTTGCGAGACCTTTGATCCTGCCTTTTTGCTGCTTACGGAATTTGGTTCTTCTTGGTTGTAACATGACGCTATTATATTTTCAGCACTGTTGTGCTTAGTTTCAGGTTTCAAATATTTCTTAGTTTCAAGTATACAATTCAACCTGAAACTCAGAAAATTATCTTCTATTATTATTACCTCTATTATTGTTATTACCACCGCCGCCGCCACGATTGTTCGGGCCACCACCACGGTTGTTATTGTTTCCGCCACGGTTGTTCGGACCACCACCACGGTTATCTCCACCGCCTCTGTTATCACCACGTCCGCCACCTCTGTTGTCGTCACGACCACCGCCTCTGCGATCATCGCGTCCACCACGTCCGCCACGGTCTTGTCCACCTTCACCACCTCTTTCGTTACCTTGCGATGAAGCACCACCAGCCGGAGTTAAATCACGCTTGCCAAATACTTCGCCTTTGAATACCCATACTTTGATACCGATTTTACCGTATACCGTAAGGGCCTCTGATACTGCATAATCAATATCAGCACGAAGTGTATGAAGCGGGATACGTCCTTCTTTATACATTTCATTACGTGCCATTTCGGCTCCTGCCAAACGACCACCTAATTTCACTTTAATACCTTGTGCACCTACACGAACAGCCGCTTGAATAGCTTGTTTCATGGCACGACGGTAAGAGATACGTGCTTCGAGTTGTTGTGCGATTGATTCACCGATCAATTTAGCATCCAACTCAGGACGTTTGATTTCGTAGATGTTGATTTGAACGTCTTTGCCGGTCAGTTTTTTCAACTCTTCCTTAATCTTATCTACTTCGTTACCACCTTTTCCGATTACAACACCAGGACGGGCTGTATGGATAGTCAGGGTGATACGTTTTAAGGTACGCTCGATAACTACTTTCGATATCGCTCCTTTTGGAATACGTGCTGCCACGTATTTACGGATTTCTTGGTCTTCGACAAGTTTTTCGGCAAATGTTTTACCTCCATACCAATTAGATTCCCATCCTCTGATATATCCAAGTCTAAGACTGACAGGATTTACTTTTTGTCCCATTAGTTATTATTTCTTGTTTTACGATGCAAGCACCGTAGTAATTTGATGCGATACGAGTAGTATATCGTTCGCTTATTAATTATTAAACTGCACTATCAACTACAATAGTAAGGTGATGCGAACGTTTGCGGACTCTGTAAGCACGCCCTTGAGGTGCCGGTCTTAAACGTTTGATCATACGTCCACCATCAATGAAAATCGATTTCACAACTAATTCTGCTTCTTCAATTTTCTGGTCTTCGTTTTTTTGTTGCCAGTTGGCTACTGCTGATAACAAGACCTTCTTGATAACAGGCGATGCGTGTTGCGGCTGGAAACTTAAAATTCCCAATGCATAACTTACCTTTTTACCTCTGATTAGGTCTGCAACCAGTCTTGCCTTACGTGGCGAGGTAGGATAATCACTTAATTTTGCTAAAGCTTCCATTTTCTACAAATGTACAATTATTATCTTTTTCCTTTATCTTTCTTTGCAATGTGTCCACGGAAGTTACGCGTTGGAGAGAACTCACCCAATTTGTGTCCTACCATGTTATCAGTTACATAAACCGGAATAAATTTATTACCGTTATGTACTGCGAAAGTATGTCCAATAA
>CALRLS020000005.1:0-33549 GCA_943368815.1 Cyanobium sp. NIES-981 | reverse complement strand
CCTTTGGATAAACGACGAGATGTCAGCCAATAAAAACCATGAAAATTATGCTACCCTTTATCAGGTAAAAATGCACCAGACTTTTGATGGACGTAGGGGTACACAAGATGCCTTACCTTATCCAATGGGAGAAGAGTTAAAATCTAAGTACCCTGATTTCAAGGCTGTAGCTATGTGTGATTGGGGAAGTACCCGTTCGTTAGTGGTAGGAAATCAGAAATTCCTCAAATTCGGACATTATATTGGTGACGAAGCCATTGATATGTTTTCATTAAAGGTTAAAAATGGAGATAAAAATCCTTTGAAGGAGCCTTATTCGATTGTCTTGACAGAAGAGACCGCCGAAGCGCTATTTGGCAAACAAGACCCTATAGGGAAAGTAGTAAAGGTAGATAATACAACAAATCTGAAAGTTACAGCTGTAGTAGAAAAACAACCGAAAAATGCCACCTTACAATTTGATTACCTGATACCTTGGCATTTGCAAGAGAAAATTTATGATTGGATTGCCAAGTTTCATAAAACTAACTGGGGTAATAACTCACACCAGACTTATGTACAGTTAAAAGATGGTGTAAGTCCTGAAAAAACGAATGCTAAAATCAAGAATGTAGTATTAGACCATTTCAAAGACGACAAACTGATGCAGAAAAGCATCAAGCCTGAGGTTTTTGTTCATCCTATGTCTCAGTGGCGTTTATACTCTGATTTTACCGATGGAAAACCATCAGGCGGATTCATTAAATATGTAAACCTGTTTGGTATTTTCGGAATCTTCGTTTTAGTGATTGCCTGTATCAACTTTATGAACCTGAGTACCGCCCGTTCTGAAAAACGTGCCAAAGAAGTAGGCGTTCGCAAAACAGTTGGTTCAGCCCGTAAACAATTAGTCAGCCAATTTTTGAGCGAATCTATTCTGATTGCTTTTCTGGCTTTATTAGTAGCATTTATACTGGTAGCTCTTTCGTTGCCTTATTTTAATAAACTAACTGAAAAACTGATGACTATTCAGTTTGGTAATCCTGTTTTCTGGGCTATTATTTTAGGTTTTACCCTATTTACAGGCTTATTGGCCGGATCTTATCCTGCGCTTTATCTTTCATCTTTCAACCCTGTCAAAATCCTTAAAGGAGGCGTTCACGTAGGTAAGAATGCTTCTTTACCTCGCAAAATTCTGGTAGTTGTACAGTTTACTTTCTCCATCGTGCTGATGATTGGCACTGTAATTATCTATCAGCAGATACAACACGCTAAAAACCGCCCGATAGGCTTTAATAGTAAGGGACTTCTTTCAGTGGAATGGTCTAAAGACTTGGGTGATAATTTTCAAGCACTTCAAAACGAATTAGCTGCGTCTGGCGTGGTATCTTCTATTTGTAAATCTAATTCCCCTCCAACTGATATCTATAGTAATAATAATGGCTGGGAGTGGAAAGGCTCAACGCCCGAAGATAAATCGGCTATTTTTAATACCATTGCTACTAATTTTGACTATGTGAAGACCGTTGGTGTAAAACTAAAAGAAGGGCGGGATTTCTCTAAAGAATTTTCGACCGATTCTTCCGGGGTAATTCTGAATGAGGCTGCTGTTAAACGCATGGGTTTGAAACATCCGGTAGGAGAGATAGTAAAATGGAATGGCAAAGACCGCTATGTAGTGGGAGTTGTGGCGAATGTCATGATGGAGTCTCCTTATCGGGAGATTTCGCCTTTAACAATCGTATTTGAAAAAGACTGGGTAAATTTTATTAATATAAGAATCAATCCGAATGTTTCGAGCGCTCAAGCCATCAAACGTATTCAACCTATTTTCGATAAATACAATCCGGGCTTCCCATTTTCATATAAGTTTGCCGATAGTGAATATTTAAAGAAATTCAATTACGAAGAATTAATTGGCAATCTGGCGGCAATCATTTCAATCCTGGCCATCTTCATTTCTTGCTTAGGCTTGTTTGGCTTAGCTTCATTTATGGCAGAACAACGTAGGAAAGAAATTGGTGTAAGAAAAGTATTAGGCGCCAGTGTAGCTAACCTTTGGGGCTTACTCTCAAAAGACTTCGTGAAATTAGTTGTGATTTCTTGTGCTATTGCCTCACCTATCGCCTGGTATGGCATGAAAGAATGGTTGAAAGACTATACCTATAAAATAGATATTGGCATAGGCGTATTTTTATTAGTACTTGTGGTGGCATTAATAGTCACCCTGCTTACTGTAAGCTACCAGGCTATCAAAGCGGCATTAGCTAATCCGGTGAAATCATTGAAGACGGAGTAGAGAGCGCCCCCTAAAGGGGAGCGAACGAAAAGAATTATAAAGCTTTAAGTAAATCCCCTTTAGGGACGTTTCGCCGCAGCGGTTAGGGGTAATTATTTTCTAATCTTTTAAAAGTCCCCCTTTAGGGGCTAGGGTGTATATGCTACAAAACTATTTCAAAATCGCTATCCGTAACCTTAAGAACAATAAGGCTTACACACTGTTGAATGTCGTCGGGTTGACTATTGGTCTTACCTGCTTTGCTTTTATTGCCCTGTGGGTACGTGATGAATGGAGTTATGATAGGTTCAATGCGAATGCTGACAGAATCTTTCGGGTAGTAGGTACTGTCCATTCTGATTCTGAAGTTTTTGAACAGGCTGTTACTTCGGTGGCTATGGGGCCTGCGCTGAAAAATGATTATCCGGAAGTGGAGCATTCTGTACGCTTTGCCGATGACGATGCTATCATAAAAAAGGGCGATAAACAGTTTGCCGAAGAGGGAATACTATTGACAGACCCCTCATTTTTTGATGTTTTCAGCTACAAACTAACAAAGGGTGACCCCAAAACAGCTTTAAAAGACCCTAATTGTATTATATTGACAGAAAGCAAGGCACAAAAGTATTTTCCTGATGAAGACCCGATAGGCAAGATACTTACGCTTACGCTATATGATAGTACCGGCAGGGGTATTCCTTACAAAGTAACCGGGGTAATGCCGGATGCGCCTAAGAATGCACATTTTACTTTCAATTTTCTGGTTTCTTTCGAGACAATGATTGCTTTTGACCGCCGGGCATTCTTGTCAGATAATGCCTGGGGAAATAATAGTTATTATACTTATGTAATGCTAACCAAAGGCGCTGATTACAAGGCTTTTGAAGCTAAGTTTCCGCAGTTTTATGAGAAGCACCTCAAACCATTGTCAGTTAAATACGGAGGCAAATGGGGTGCTGATTATTCACTTCAACCATTGACGGATATTTACCTAAAATCGCATCTCCGGTATGAGATTAGCCCTACGAGTAGCATCACTAATCTTTAT
Organism: Cyanobium sp. NIES-981; assembly: GCA_943368815.1. Taxonomy (GTDB): domain Bacteria; phylum Bacteroidota; class Bacteroidia; order Cytophagales; family Spirosomataceae; genus Emticicia. Next base: position 30,244 of record CALRLS020000005.1, on the reverse strand, counting down.
ATTTTTGGTACAGTTGGTTTGTTTATTTTATTGATTGCGGGTATTAATTATATGAACCTGGCTACGGCACGCTCGGTAAAAAGAGCCAGAGAAGTCGGTGTTAAGAAAGTAATGGGCGCACTAAGAAGCCAGCTGATAGGGCAGTATCTGCTTGAAGCAATTATTCTGGCTGTTGGTTCACTAGTACTGGCTTTAGCCCTATGTCATTTTCTGCAACCTGTGTTTTATCAGATTACAAATAAAGATATATCTCTTTTCAGCTCTCCTGCTTTAGTAGGACTTATGGCCGCCATTGCCTTGCTGCTGGGCATATTGTCAGGCATTTATCCGGCTTTCTTTATCTCATCCTATGAGCCGACTGCTGTTTTAAAAGGTTCTTTTGCTAATTCGGGCAAAGGTGTGTGGCTCAGAAAATCGCTGGTTGTTTTTCAGTTTACTATTACAATCGTGCTTATGGTTGGCATATTGGTTATTAATTCCCAGATGTCCTTTGTTCAGAATAAGGATTTAGGTTTTAATAAAGACGCCCTGCTAGGTTTAAGAGTATATTCTATGGACGAAGTATCCGCAAGATTTGATGCTTTCAAAAACGATGTATTAAAAAGCCCTTATGTGAAGAATATCACTACTTCGAATAGTCTTCTGGTAGGCGGTATGGGCAATAATGGTACCGAGACCATTGATAACAAAGGCAAAGAAATACGCTCTAATACCTATCGCCTGATGGTAGACTATGATTATATGGAAACTGTGGGTATTAAATTACTGGCCGGAAGAAATTTCTCCCATGAGTTTCCGTCTGATATTCGTACTGATTCTACACAAAACTATATTCTGAATGAGGCTTCGGTTGCTGCGTTTGGTTGGGAGACACCCGACAAAGCCATTGGTAAACCTTTTAACATGAGTGGCCGACGCGGGAAAGTAGTAGGTATTGTAAAAGACTTTCATTTTAATTCTCTGCAACATAAAGTAGAGCCATTGGCTATGATGCTCAGGGGACAAGGCTTTCGTAGGGTCATTTTGAAAATTGATATGCCTCAGGCGAAAAAAGCCATTGCTGCTGTTGAGAGTACGTGGAAAAAGCATTTTCCTAATGTATTCTTTGAGTACGATTTTGTAGATAAAAGATTAGGGGAACAATATGCGGCAGAAGCCCGCTTCTCCAGCATCTTTCTTTATTTCTCTATTCTTTCGGTGCTGATTGCATGTCTGGGTCTGTATGGATTGACTTCTTTTGCTACCGAGCAACGAACCAAAGAGATTGGTATAAGAAAGGTATTGGGTGCTTCGGTCTTGAGTGTTACAAGGCTTATTACCAAAGATTTTATCAAACTGGTTGTTGTAGCAATTGTGATTGCAAGTCCGATTGCCTGGTATTTTATGGATAAATGGTTGCAGGATTTTAGCTATAAAATTGATATTCAATGGTGGTTTTTCGTAACGGCTGGCTTAATGGCGGTGGCTATTGCTATATTGACTGTAAGCTATCAGGCAATTAAAGCGGCGTTGATGAATCCGGTGAAGAGCTTGAAGTCGGAGTAGGGAATGGTCGCCCCCCCGCCCCTAAAGGGGTGCTAAAGGCATAGGGTTGGAGAAATAAGCCTTAAAATTTAGAATAATAAATGTAAAAGATATGTATAGAAGGGAATGAGTAGAAAATTCTAATAGATATATTTAATTGGTTTGTAGAGGACAGGGCATTGCCCTATCTACGATGACGATAGAAATTTATTTTTGCACCAGTATAAAATTCTCCTTCAGGGAAGGTCCGAAGATTCGGAGGGATACATTTTTCAACCATTAAAACAAATCCCCCTTTAGGGGCTAGGGGCATTATGCTACGTAACTACTTAAAAATCGCTTTAAGAAACCTTTCGAAGAGGAAAGGTTTTACTTTGCTGAATATCTTCGGCTTAGCTATCGGTATGACCTGCTGTCTGCTGATTTTGCAGTATGTAAATTATGAGCGCGGTTTTGATCAATTTCATGCCGATGCTGACAAGGTTGTCCGCCTGCGGATTGATAGTTATAATGAAGGAAAGCTGCTCTGGAAATCGGCCACGGTTTTTCCTGCATTTGCGCCGACCATGAAGAAGGATTTTCCGGAGATTGAAGAATCCGGTCGGTTGATTGATGCGAATGTATTGTTGACCAACGAAGCCCGTAACATCAAGTTTAATGAGCAGAAAGGTTATTTTGCTGACCCTTCGATGTTAAAGATTCTGACGATTCCGATGGTGAAGGGTAGTCCGGCAACAGCGCTGAATACTCCTGAGAAGATAATCCTGTCGGAAAGCTATGCTAAAAAATACTTTGGTGAAGAAAACCCGGTTGGTAAAGTATTAAAAGTAAGTGGCATGGGGAATCCCCGTGCATTTGAAGTAACAGGGGTGTTTGTAGATTATCCTAAGAACTCTCACCTGATTATTAATTATCTGGTTTCTTACAGCACACTAGGGAAATACCTAAAGGAAACAGGCGATACCGAAAATGCTACAGAGACCGCCTGGGGATGGTATGATTTCTATACGTATTTCAAATTACGCCCTGATGCTACGATGGAGCAGGTGCAGGCAAAATTACCTGCATTCGTCGACAGGTACATCAATTCAAAAAGAGATCCTAAAAGCAACCGCAAAACTGAGGCTTATCTGATGCCAATGACGGATATTCATTTACATGCAAATTTTAATCAGGAAGCCGAAGTGAATGGGAATGGTCAGGCGGTATCGTGGTTGTTTCTGATTGCCTTCTTTATTCTGGCTATTGCCTGGACAAACTATATCAATCTGGCAACGGCCCGTTCGTTAGAGCGTGCCAAAGAAGTTGGGGTAAGAAAGGTAATGGGGGCTTTGAGAGAACAATTAGTAGGGCAGTTTATGATGGAAAGCTTATTGCTGAATCTTTCGGCTTTAGTTGTGGCCTTGTCGGTTTCTTACTTTGCCATGCCTTATTTCAGTAATTTTCTGGAACAACAAATCAACTTCACATTCGCCAATAATATAAGTTTCTGGCTTATCATGCTTCTTGTGTTTGTTGGCGGTACTTTCTTGTCAGGTATGTATCCTGCATTTGTGATGTCAGGCATAAGACCAATCATCGTTCTGAAAGGTATCATGCCTAAAATGACTGGGGGAATGTCTATGCGCCGTGTCCTGATTGTTTCACAGTTTTCGGCATCTATTGCCTTGATTATAGGTACCATTGTGGTATATCAGCAAATCAGGTATATGCGGAACCAGAAACTGGGTCTTGATATTGCACAAACATTGGTGCTTGAAGGCGCCAGTTCTGTACGCGATTCGGTGTTTCAGTCTTCATTTAAGCCATTCAAGAACGACCTTCTGAAATTAGGTAGTGTTGAAAATATTACCTTATCATCTAGTGTTCCGGGAGACGAAGTTTATTGGACTAACGGTGCAAGATGGATGCGTAAACCGAAGGAATTTAATACGACCATGTACATTATGTCGATGGATTATGATTTTGTTCCGGCCTATGATATGAAAATGGTAGCAGGGAGAGCTTTCTCTGAAAAATTCGGGGAAGACCAGCATCGAAAAAACATATTGATTAATGAGTCAGCCGTAAAAGCATTGGGTATAGAAAGTGCTCAGAAGGCTGTTAACGAAAAAGTAGTAGTAGGGGGAGATACAGTGAATGTGATAGGAGTAATGGCAGATTTTCATCAGGAGAGCCTGAAAAGAGCGGTTAATCCGATGGTAGCCAGATTGAATCTGCGTAACGGAGGTTTCCATTCTATCAAACTGAAAACTGATGATGTGAGCAAAAGTCTGGCGGAAGTTCAGGGGCTATGGAACCGGTATTTCCCTAATGACCCATTCAATTATTTCTTCCTCGATAAACATTTTGACAAGCAATACAAATCGGATATTCTTTTTGGCAAAGTGTTTGGCTTTTTTGCTATGCTGGCCATTCTGGTTGCTTGTCTTGGATTATTGGGACTCTCTTCTTACAATGTCCTGCAACGTACCAAAGAGATTGGTGTGCGCAAGGTGCTAGGGGCAAGTATTTCGAGCATTGTGGTGTTGCTCTCTAAAGATTTTCTAAAACTGGTGTTAATTGCCTCGCTGATTGCTTTCCCTATTGCATGGGCAGTGATGAGCCAATGGCTAAAGGATTTTGCAAGTCGCATTGATATACAATGGTGGGTGTTCCTGATAGCAGGTATTTCGGCACTGATTGTAGCTCTTATTACTATTAGTTTTCAGTCTGTTAAAGCAGCGCTGATGAATCCGGTGAAATCACTAAAAACAGAATAGCTGAGGGTAAGGGGGGCAAAGGCATGGGGTGCAGACATTCCCCATGCCCCATGCTCTCTGCCCCTTGCACTAAACCTTACAAAATTATGATTAAGAATTACTTTAAAATCGCCTGGAGAAATCTTATAAGACATAAGATTTTCTCTTTTATTAACATCTTTGGCCTGATGATGGGCTTGACAACCTTTCTGTTAATCGCCCTCTACATTTTTGATGAACTGACTTTTGACAGTTTTCATACCCATGCAGATAATATCTATCGGGTCGTGAATAAGAAAGTCTCTGCCGAAGGGAAAGAAGCTAAGGTGTCCACTGTGGCCTATCAGATTTCGGAGACCGGAAAGACTGCTTTCCCTGAAATAAAAAAGGTGGCAAGATATACTGGTGCAGGTAGAGCCAATATGGGTACTCAGGAAAATACTAATGTTTTTTATGAAGATTATTGGTTTGCCAGTAAGGATTTTTTAGAGGTATTAGATTTTGATTTTTTAACAGGAGACCGAAAAACAGCTTTAACCGCTCCGTTTTCTGTGGTTCTGACAGAAGAATCAGCAATGAAATACTTTAATTCTACAAATGTCATTGGTAAATTCATTAAAGTAGATAGAGATTCGACTCCTTATACTATTACGGCTATTCTGAAAGATATTCCGGTTAATTCCCATCTCTCTTTCAATATGGTTTTTTCAGAATCAAGTATTGGTAATAAGCGTTTCAAGGATTTTATCGTTACAGACTGGAGTTCTGATAGCTTTGTAACTTATTTCTTGCTTGATGAAAAGGCTGAAACTAAAAATGTAGAAGCAAAACTGAATCAGTTAATAAAGTCTAAACGCCAGAAAGACGAAAAAGATAGATATACTTATTCGCTACAACCTCTAAAAGATATTCATTTTTACTCGGCTGATATTGAGGGGCAGTCAGGGGGGAATCTCATCTATATTTATGTATTTGCGGTGCTGGCGGTCTTTGTGCTGGTTATTGCCTGTATCAATTACATGAACCTCACTACAGCCAGATTTGCCAATCGTGCCAGAGAGATAGGCGTTCGCAAAACAGCTGGAGCAAGCCGTGGAAGTCTTATCAAACAATTTATTGCAGAGGCGTTTGTGGTAACAGCCATCGCACTGGGCATAGCCATATTGCTTGTGCAGTCGCTACTGCCTTATTTCAATGATTTTACTCACAAGAAACTGAACCTTAATTTTAATACGGATTACCGTATCTGGATAGGGGTTGGTCTTGTGGTAATAATAGCCAGTTTGATGTCGGGTATGTATCCGGCTTTGTTTCAATCACGCATTAAGCCGATTCTATTGTTGAAAAATAAAATCAATGTGGGTAAGGGAAATCTGTCTATTCGTCGTCTGTTGGTTATATTTCAATTCTCTTTGTCGATTATCATGATTGTGGCCACCACTATCGTGTATATGCAAATGAAATATGTGGAAACCAAGGATATGGGCTTTAAAAAAGACCAGTTGGTGATTGTGGACATTAACAGCGGTAAAGTAAGACGTGGGGCAGAAACCATCAAAAGAGAGTTTGCTAAATTATCACAGGTGAAAGATGTAGCTGTAAGTTCGCGTGTACCGGGAGAGTGGAAAAATCTGGTGAAAGTGAGAGTGAAGAACGAAAATGTGACCTCCTTGGAAGGGAAGGATATGTATTTTCTGGGCATTGACGACCAGTTTCTGAAAACCTATGGTGTGGAACTATTAAAAGGCAGAAACTTTAGCAACACAGGTACTACTGATTCTACAGCGGTTATTATCAATGAGAGTGCCGCCAAACAATTGGGTATCACGCAGGCATCAGGGCAAATAGTTGAGATACCGAGTATTGATTTCGGAGGAAGTGTGGAGAGATTGGAAGCTTCGTTTAATGTAAGAGTAATAGGGATAGTTAAAGACTTTAACTTTCAGTCTTTGCATCAGGCTGTTTCACCGATGGTTTTGGGTTTTCATAGTAATCCTATTCAGAATATTGATTATTTCAGCAGCAGGATTAATACTGCTAATGCGGAAGAGACATTGAAACGGATGAATGACGTGTTGCATAGCATCGACCCTAATCATTTGTTTGAATACCATTTTCTGGATAAACAATGGGAACTATTCTACGAGCAGGACCAGATACAACAGACTATTTTTCTGATAGTGGCTATCCTTACCATATTGATTGCCTGTCTGGGCTTGTTTGGTCTGGCGACTTATGCGGCAGAGCAGCGAATTAAAGAAATTGGTATTCGTAAGGTATTAGGGGCAAGTATCAGTAGTATCATAGTGATTCTTACCAGAGATTTTGTGAAACTGGTATTGATTGCAGCTGTAATTGCCTTCCCGCTTGCCTGGTGGGCAATGGATAAGTGGTTACAAAACTTTGCCTATCATGTAGATATTAAGTGGTGGGTGTTTGCCCTGGCGGGTGTTACAGCCATAACTATTGCTTTATTAACGATTAGTTATCAGACTATTAAGGCAGCATTGATGAATCCGGTGAAGAGTTTGAAGAGTGAATAGTCTGAACTTTGATTTACCTGATTTTATCGATAAAAATCTTTCAAATAGGTAATCAAATAATAGTTGTAAGTATCAAAAATCAGGTAAATCAATAAATCAGGTAAATCATAGTTCAGATAAAATATGCTACGAAACTATCTAAAAATCGCCTTCAGAAATTTACTGAAAAACAAGGTTTTCAGTATTATTAACATAGCAGGACTGGCCATTGGTATGGCTGTTTGTATGTTGATTCTGCTCTATGTCTCGCATGAATTGAGCTATGATAAATTTCACCGGAACGGGAAGAATATCTTCAGCACTATGGTGAAAATGAAGTTTGGCTCTAATGAGGTGCAGTTTAATCTGGTATCAAAAAACTTTGGCAATGCTGTAAAGCAGGCTAATCCTGAAGTGGTAGATTATGCCCGCTTGGGTTCTCCCTTTCAGGATGATGTAGTGATTAAGTCGGACGAAAACCATAAATTTTTTGAGCGTAAGTTCTATTTTTCCGAGCCTTCTTTATTCAATGTCTTCACAGTTAACTTTATACAAGGCGACCCGAAAACTGCCTTGTCAGAGCCTAATACAGTTGTGATTAATGAGGCAATGGCGGAGAAGTACTTTGGTAAAGCTGACCCGATAGGCAAGACTATTACTTATAATAAAAAGGATATTCTGCGCATTACGGGTGTGTTTAAAAAACTGCCTACCAATTCTACCCTTGAACTCGACTTCATAGGTTCGCTGTCAACCTTTGATGCGATGATGAAGCGTGACAGAGCACAGAATTATGAATCGGACGATCTGGTAGGAACAGGAAGCTATCAGACTTACTTTTTATTGAACAAACCGGAATCAGAGGCGAAAGTAGAGAAGGTGATTCCACAGGTATTGACTAAGGATGAAAATAACGGACTTATCTCGCATTCAACCTATATATTGCTGCCTTTTATGGAAACGCACCTAGGTAATAATTGGGGTGATTCTGCCAACACCAAATATGTTTCAATTTTCCTGATTATTGCAGGTATTGTACTCTTTCTGGCGCTTATTAATTACATGAGCCTTACAACGGCTCGTTCTACGGTGAGGGTTAAGGAAGTTGGTGTGCGTAAGGTTTTAGGGGCGAATCGTAAACATTTAGCCACTCAGTTTTATGGGGAGTCAGTAATTGTAAGTCTTATTTCGTTTGTGCTGGCCTTGCTTTTGTTTCAATTATTAAGGCAGCCTTTCTATAACATGCTCAGCCTTAATATTGATGATTCATTTATTACAAGTCCTTTATTTTTGAGTATCCTCTTGGGCTTGCTGATTTTTACGGCTTTAATAGCCGGTAGCTATCCTTCATTGCTTCTCTCTAAATTTTCTCCTATTCAGGTGCTGAAGGGCAAGTTTGCTTCGGGCAAAGAGGGGGTTAATCTTCGCCGGGTATTTATTGTGTTTCAGTTTATGGCTTCGGTTGTGATGATTATCTGCAGCATGGTGGTCCAGAAGCAATTAACATACATGCAAAACAAAAAAATAGGTATGAATAAAGAGCAGGTATTGGTATTACCACTATCAAACGAAGCCCGGAAACATACGTCGGCACTAAGACATGATTTAAAGCAGGATGGGGGTATTCAGCAGATAGGCGCTTCGTCTTTATCTATGTTTTCTGGCGGCTGGAATATGTTTTTTACCAAAACCCCGACTACCAATGAAGATGTGAGTATCAATAATATGGATGTGGATGAAGATTTTCTGAAGATTCTGCAATTAGACTGGAAAATCAGACCTGCTAATGAGGAGCAATTGGCTCTGGGCAATGACAAGATTGTGATTAATGAAACAGCGGTTGAAAAACTGAAAATAGTAGAGAAGCCTATCGGACAACATCTGGATCTGGCAGGAGGAAAAAAAGAAATTGTGGGAGTTCTGAAAGACTTTAACTTTACTTCATTACAGCAGAAAATAGACGGTATGTTGCTAAGGGTAGTGAAAGACACTACGCAATTACGAACACTGTATCTGAAAATAAACCCCGGTGTAGATTTGCAACAAAAACTGGCGTCTATCGAGAAAACCTATAAGAAATACGAGGCTGATGTGCCATTTGATTATTATTTCCTGGATGATGCCTTTAATAAACAATACCGCTCTGAGCAACGCATGGGTAGCCTTTTTGCAGGTTTTACAGGGGTTGCCATTCTGATTGCCTGTATGGGTTTATTTGGCCTTATTACTTTTACAGCCGAGCAAAAAGTAAAAGAAATCGGCATCAGAAAGGTGTTGGGTGCAACTATTGGCAATATTGTGGGTTTATTGTCTAAAGATTTTATTCGTTTGGTTCTGATTGCCAATGGTATTGCCTTCCCGGTTGCTTATTATTTTATGAACGACTGGCTGCAAGGCTTTGCTTATAAGACTGAAATCGGAGCAGGCATCTTTGCCGTGGCAGGTATTTTAGCTATTGGCATTGCCCTACTAACGATATTGTATCAGGCTATCAGAGCAGCCTTGATGAATCCGGTGAAGTCGTTGAAGGCGGAATAGCGGGTGCATAAGGGCTGGGGCAGAGGGAAGGATAGAATTAACCGAAAAATGAAAAACCGAGAAATGTAAAATGTAAAAGCAAGGAGAAAAAGAAAGTTAGACAGGAGAATGCAAAAAGCAGGACGAAAAATAACATTTCCTACTTTTTCCATTCTCCTTTTTCACATTTCCCCTTTCTCCATGTTCCTGTCTCCTTTTCCCCATTTTTCCTGTACGCAGGCGTACAAAAACTGTCCGCTTGTGGACGAATATTGTCAGTTGTAATTTTGTAAGTTATTGATAGTGAGTTATTTATGTATTTAGGTATACTTTTTGATGGAAGGTACTAATATGAAACAATTGCTGATTGAACCACACAAGCTTTTATGCTTAATTATCAGACAGTTTCTAATATCCCCTTTAGGGGTAGATGATATTTTTTTTAACCATAAAAAAGTCCCCTTCAGGGGCTAGGGATGTGTCAATCATGATTCGTAACTACTTCAAAATCGCCTGGCGGAATTTGTTGAAAAACAAAATGCAGACCCTGATTAATATCACGGGGCTTTCAATTGGTATGGCTTCATGCATACTGATTCTGATGTTTGTCGCTGATGAGTTGAGCTACGATAAATTCTGGCAAAACGGAGACAGGGTTTATCGCATGGCGCTTGAACGTATCTATCCAGGCAGGTCAACAAAGTATGCCATTATTCCGCCTTCGTATGCCCAATCAGTAAGGAAAGAGTTGCCTGAAGTAGAGGAAACTGTGCGAATATTTAGTGCGGGAGGCGAAACGCTTATCCGGCACGATAATCAGGTGTATCAGGAAAAAAATGTGCTATTTGCTGATTCTAGTTTTTTCAGGGTCTTCAAATTGCCCTTAATCTATGGTAATCCTGAGAAAGCTTTGCTGGCGCCGAATGCTGTTGTATTGACTGAAAGTACGGCTAAACGCTTTTTCAAAACAACGAATGCCATGGGTAAGTACATTGAATTAGTGCAGGGTCCAAAACTGCAGGTAACGGGTATCTGTGTTGATATGCCCAAAAATGCCCATTTTCAGTTCGATTTTCTGAGTTCAGTCAAAGGTCTTGGTTTTGCAGAAGCCACCAATCATATCAGTTTTGCAGCAACAACTTATCTTTTATTAAAACCACACACATCCCCTGAACAGGTACAATCTAAACTGCCTGCCATTGTTGAAAAATATGCTGCGGGGGAAGTTGAACGAAATTTTGGTGTATCCTTCAAAGACTATTTAAAAGCAGGTAATGGTTATTTTTATTTCCTGCAGCCTTTACAACGCATTCATTTAGAATCACATCTGGAGGCAGAACTCGGGGCAAATGGCAGCAGTAATCTGGTATATATTTTTATGGTAATTGCCGTATTTGTATTGCTGATTGCCTGTATTAATTTCATGAATCTGGCTACTGCCCGTTCGACAGAGCGAGCCAAAGAGGTAGGCATCCGCAAGACTCTGGGTTCAACAAAATCGCAATTGTCTATTCAGTTTCTCACAGAATCTGTTCTGATGAGTGTAGTGAGTTTGTTTGTGGCAACTCTCATAGTGGTACTTGTGCTACCATCATTTAATAATCTTGCCAATAAACAGCTGATACTGGACAATTTCTATTCCTGGAAAACCATACCCCTGATGTTGATTTTATCAATAGCGGTTGGCTTAACGGCAGGTTTGTATCCGGCCGGGGTTTTATCTTCTTTCCAACCTATACAAGTGCTTAAAGGCAAATTTACTTCTAAAAAACAGGGACATATCTTGCGCAATGGGCTGGTGGTTTTTCAGTTTTCTATTTCTATAATACTGATTATCAGTACCCTGGTTGTGTATAGACAGTTAAATTATATTCAGAATAAAGAACTAGGTTATTCAAAAGACTTTGTGATTCATTTGAAAGGAGCAGGCTTTTTAGGAAATCGCACGCAGGTATTTAAAGATGAAATACAGAAGATTTCAGGAGTTGAAAAAGTTGGAGGTACCAATTCTGAACCGGGTCAGGAACAATTTTTCGGTATAACGGTTCGCAAAAGTGGCGAAAAAGAAACCGTAACAGGCAAAACAATGGTAGCTGATGAAGGTTATCTGCAAACACTTAATATGGAAGTTGCGGAAGGGAGATTCTTCGATAAGACCTTTAATGATTCTCTATCAATCATTCTGAATCAGGAAGCTGTAAAGGCATTGGGTCTAAAGAACCCTATTGGTCAGAAAATATTCAGTCCGGATAATTTAGCGCAGGGTGATGGCCCTGAATTGACCTATACGGTAGTAGGGGTGGTAAAGGATTTTCATTTTTCTTCTTTGCATCAAAAAATTACACCTCTGTTTATTGTCAACAATCGCTTTTTTGCACGAACAAATAATCTTTTGGCTATAAGAATCAATACGCCTGACTATCAGTCGGTTGTAAGTAAATTGCAGGAAACCTGGAAGAAGTTCCTGCCTGAACAGCCGTTTAATTATGCCTTTCTGGATGCTGATTTAGCCGAATTGTATAGGAATGAAAAGGTATCGCAGCAGGTGTTCTGGATATTCTCTTTTCTGGGTATTCTCATTGCCTGTATGGGCCTTTTGGGTTTGGTAAGCTATATTGTTCAGCAACGCACTAAGGAAATTGGTATCCGTAAGGTTTTGGGTGCTACTGTGCCGGGCATTATTCTGTTGCTTTCAAAAGACTTACTGAAACTGGTCATGATAGCGCTGGTTGTTGCCTCACCACTAGCGTATTATTTTATGCATAGCTGGTTGCAGGACTTTGCCTATAGAACCGAAATTGCCTGGTGGATATTTGTTTTAGCCGGAGTGATGGCTGTTGTGATTGCCTTTGTAACGATTAGTTTTCAGTCTATTAAGGCAGCCTTGATGAATCCGGTGAAATCATTAAAGGCGGAGTAAGCCCCCGGCCCCTAAAGGGGTGTTAAAAAAAACGGAATAAAAAAAACGAAAAATGTGGTGGTCGTTGGGTCTTACAAAAGATTTCCTTAGGGGTTCAAAATTTTGAACCCCTATCGTGGCGCTATATGATAAAAAATTATTTATCCCGTATTCCTACCATTGTGTTCAATAATCTATCAATCCTCTCTACCGAAATATCCTCAAAAGGGTCTATTAACAGAATTTTCATTCTGGCTCTGGTTTCCTGAATCAGGTCCGGGTCATTCATCAGATTGCCGTCAATAATACCGATATAAGGGAGGGGGGTGCCCTTGCTTTTGTATTTTTTGTGTATCCATAAATAACATAGCATTTTACCTTTGTAGCAATAGACAGGCATTTTGTATTTCCAGGTTTCGGTAATGTCCGGATTGGATTTCAGGATATATGAACGCAGAAAAAGCAGACAACCTTTTGTGGGCTCTTCCTTTTGTTCAAAATACTGGTCTATCGGGCTTAGCATATTTATCGGATGGCTATCAGTATATCTATTTCTGCGTCTTCAGGATTTTGTGCTTTTTCACCGTAAATTTCAATATCGGCAGTATAGGCCCTGTTGATGTCGCTGTTCCAGATTTTCATCCATTCATTTACCACGGCTCCCTCGTTTAAATTGCCCTTGGCTACGAAAGTGGTGAAGGTGCCTCCGGGAATTATTCTGCCTGTCAGGCCGTCAGGAATAGTGTCGAGGTTTTCTACTTTGCAACCCAAAAGTGTTGTATATGGTTTAGTGTAATCTTTTTCATAATCAGTGTAGATGCAATAGAGGGTATCGTCCACTTTGTTGGGAATAACAGACAAGGTATTTTCAGCAAAGAATTTTGCCCATAAAGCAGGGATGTCCTGCATGGCTTGCTGGTTTTCGTTGGTAGTTCTTACGCTCAGGCCGATAAAGGCAAAGGATGGATTTTCAGTTTGATTCATGATTTTGCTTTTTTAATGATAGGCAAAATAAGGGCTCAATTAAGACAGAGGTATGTCAGGGGTGTCAAAATATTTCTTTCGCATTGAATCAAAATATTCCTGCATGGTGATATTCTGTTGCTGAAAGGTCTCTGTCAGGGTTTCCAGGTCCTGTATACGGTCTAATCGGAATGAGCGATTCTCTTTTCTCAGTCGGCACCAGGCAATCAATACCCAGTTTTCCTGCGTATTATATAAGGCAAAAGGCTCAACCACTCTATGGCTGGAAGTCCCTTCCTGTGAGACATACGTGATGCGGATAGGTGTAAAATTGGTAAGTGCCAGTTGGATAATGGATAGATAATGACTTGGCGAACCCTGAATCGAATTATTTCTATACACAATTCTCTCGGCAAGTATACGGGCTTTTTCTTTGGTATTAGTGCGCAGGACTGCCTTTACCTTGATTAAAGCATCCTGATAATTTTTAATGAAAGATGTATCACTGTTTTTCAATACCAGCTGTTCAGCTGTAATCAGAGCATTGGCTTCGGTTTCTGTAAACATGACTGGTGCCAAAGCAAAACCTTCTACTAAAGAATATCCTTTCCCTTCTTCTGTGCAGATGGGTATACCTGATAACTCTAAGGCTCTGATGTCCCGGTAAATGGTACGGATGCTCACATCAAATTTCTTTGCCAATTCGGTTGATGTAACCAAACTCTTGGTTTGCAGAAATGTGATGATGGCAGTGAGGCGGGAGAGCCTGGGGGTTTCAGAGTCAAACATGGGTTTACGTCTTAAATGCCATCAAAAATAGTTAAAATTGGTTAGATAGAATTATATTAGGTATTTCCTTTTTCATCACCGAAATATTCCGAATTATCTTTAGACACTATAATTTCAGCAGGAAATTATTATATTTGAGTTCTTTCTATTTAACCTTATAACTATGAAACAACCTGCTAAAAGACTTTCTTTCAGCTTATTCCTTATTTGCGCCCTATTTATGACTTTTTGTTATCAGGACGCATCAGCTCAGCAAAAAAGAGTACTGGTATTTTCTAAAACCAAAGGCTGGCGACACTCAAGCATTCCTTTTGGTAAAGAGGCCATAAAGAAACTTGGCCAGGAGAATAATTTCGGCGTTGATATATCAGAAAATTCTGATGATTTCAATGACGAGAATCTTAAAAAATACACGGCTGTTATCTTCAATTCAACCACGGGGAATATTCTTAACAATGCACAACAGGCAGCTTTTGAAAGATATATTCAGGCCGGGGGTGGTTTTGTGGGTATTCACTCTGCTGCAGATACGGAATATGAATGGCCCTGGTATGGGCAATTGGTTGGTGCATATTTTGAAAGTCATCCCAATAACTCGAATGTCAGAAAGGCAACAGTGCTTGTGACGGATAAAACACATATTTCAACGAGACATCTGCCGGATTCATGGGAGCGAACCGACGAATGGTATAACTACAAGTCTATCTATAGAAATATAAAGCCCCTGGCTTATCTTGATGAAAGCACCTATGATGGTGGTACCAATGGAGGCAATCACCCTATTGCCTGGTATCATGAGTTTGATGGCGGCAGGTCTTTTTTTACGGGTGGTGGCCATAATGATGATAGTTTTTCAGAGCCTTTATTTCTGAAACATCTACTGGGGGGTATTAACTATGCAATGGGTGACGCAAAGCCCCTGGATTATTCAAAAGCCTATTCAGTAACTATGCCGGAAGAAAACAGGTTTGAAAAGACGGTGCTGGTGAATGATTTGAACAACCCGATGGAACTGGCGGTATCAAATAGTGGTAAAGTATATATGACCGAACTGGCCGGGAACCTATCGGTTTTTGATACAAAAACCAATAAATTCAAATTGGTTCATCGTTTTCCGGTGGTAATGAAAGGCGGTACAGGCGTGATAGGTATTACGCTTGACCCGGATTTTGAAACGAATCGCTGGATATATCTGTACTATTCTCCACCGATTGAGGGAGAACCGATTTACTTCAATCTTTCAAGGTTTACTATTTCGGCCAAAGATGAAATTGATTTAGCTTCTGAAAGAATATTATTACGTGTTCCGGTGCAAATCAATAGTGGGTCACATCACGGTGGCTCTCTGGCTTTTGATAAGGACCGTAATCTGGTTTTATCGACCGGAGATGGCACCACCCCCTTCCCGTCAAACGGATATGCACCGATTGACGAACGTACTGACCCGCAATATTATCCGATGGATGCGCAACGTTCGGCTGCCAATACGAATGATTTTAAGGGTAAAATCCTGCGTATTCATCCACAACCGGATGGAACTTATACTATTCCGAAAGGAAATATGTTTGAGCCTGGACAAGAGAATACCAAGCCTGAAATATTTGCGATGGGTTGCCGGAATCCTTATAGAATTGCCATAAACCCGGCAACTGGTACTATATATTGGGGAGAGATCGGCCCTGATGCAGGAGAAGACAGCCCTAGAGGCCCGAGAGGATATGATGAATTTAATCAGGCTAAAAAGCCGGGTAATTATGGCTGGCCTTATTTTGTGGGTAATAATTATGCCTACGCTGAATGGGATTTTGAAACCGGGAAACCAGGGCCGAATTATGATCCTGCAAAACCGGCGAACAATTCGCCAAATAATACAGGTCTGAAGAATTTACCTCCGGCTACAGCACCGATGTTGTGGTATCCTTATGCCTTATCCCCTGAATTCCCTGAATTAGGAACAGGAGGACGTAGTGCCATGGCAGGTGAGTTTTATACATTCAATGAGGCGTCGACAGCCAAAACCAAGATACCTAAGTATTATGATGGTGCCCTGTTTATATTCGATTGGATGAGAAACTGGATGCTGGCTACAAGGTTTGATAAAAACGAGAACTATGTAAAGACAGAGCCTTTTATGCCAACCAAAGGCGACTTCAGACGTCCGATTGATTTGGCTTTCAGTAAAGAGGGGATTATGTATGTTTTGGAATATGGGTCGGTATATGGTGCAGATAATACAGATGCGCGTCTGGTGAAGATTGAATATAATTATGAAAACCGTGCGCCACAAGCCATTGCGAGCATTGTGGATACAGTAATGGCGGCTAAGAAACAAAGAGAATCTTTTATTACATCTGAAATCAGAGATGTGCCGCAGTATAAAGAGTGGGCAGGTAAAGCTCCTTTGAAATTACGCTTTGCGGGTAGAGGGGTAGATTTAGACTTTGATGATAAACTAACTTACGAGTGGTATATCAATGGGGTTAAACTACCTGCAGATAAGCCTATGTACACACATACTTTTACTAAAAACGGCAATTATAAAGTAGTGTTTTTAACCAGAGATGCCGCCGGAAAAACAGGTACAGATACTCTGAATGTAAGGGTAGGGAATGCAGTGCCGGTTGTGGCAATAAATGCGAAGAAAAACAAGACTTTCTATTGGGATAATACGCCTTTTGAATATTCAGTATCGGTAAATGATGCGGAGGATAAGGTAATCAATGCCAAAAAGCGTAAGGTAGAATATAATTATTATCCGAACCCTTACCAACCTGTTACGGGTGCTAAATCAGATTCTAAAGTTGAACTGGGTTCTTTGGGTAAGACTTTGATGGAAGCGAGTGATTGTAAGGCATGCCATACGGTAGACAAAACTTCGGTTGGACCATCGTTTCTGGCAATTTCTAAAAAATATGGTAGTGGCGATAATAAAACTATCAAGACATTATCGAAGAAAATTATTGATGGCGGTGGCGGAAGCTGGGGTACTGTACACGTAATGAGTGCTCACCCGTAAATATCACCACAGGATGCTGACGAAATGGTGAAGTATATATTGGCCATTAATGACCCTAATAAGAACTTCAAGGCTATCGGGCCAACTGGAAATATTCCGTTGAAAGAACATCTGGAAAACAAAACTTCAGGATATTATACCATTAAGGCAAGTTATGTAGACAACGGTGTAGCCGGAGCGAAACCTGAAAAAGCGGAAGACCTAACCCGTTTGCGCTATCATCAGTTAAGAGCAATGGATGCTGACAGACACCCAGGCTTTGTTTTTGACTGGGGTGAACTTCGTCAGGGGGCATCGAAGGCTTATCTGGTGTTTAAGAACATAGATCTGACAAATATTAAAACGATTGCTTTTGAATATGCCTCTCAGGATAAATCCGGTGTGATAGAGGTAAGAGAAAATTCTGTTGCCGGGCCTGTTATTGCCAAAACTACTTTCTCTCCAACAGAGGGATGGGGTAAGATGAAATGGGTGGAAAGCAAATTAGAAAAACCTATTGAGGGTTTCCGGGATTTGTATATTATGGGGGTTAAAACTGATAAACCGAGTGATAATCTGATTAAATTTAAGACGCTTAAGTTTGATTGAGGAATTGAATGGAATTGAGATTAAAAGGAGGCTTACACGTCTTATAATCAATAATCTAATCACTAATTCACTCAATCGCTAATTCACTAATTCAGAAAAACATGATAAGACATTCAGTAGTTTTTAAACTAAAGCACCCGATTGGGTCGGTGGAGGAGCAGGTGTTTTTTGATGCGGTAAATAAACTGGCATCGATAGAGGGTGTGGAGAATTTTGTTTGCTACCGACAAACAAGTGTTCATAGTTCTTTTGATTATGGTTTGTTTATGGATTTTGCCGATAGAGACCTCTACGAGAAATATAATACACATCCTGCACATGTAGCGTTTGTAGAACAATACTGGTTAGCCAATGTTGAGGGTTTTCTAGAACTGGATTATGAGCCTATTGAAGCATAAAAAAAGCCCGGAAGGTACAGTACCAGCCGGGCTTTTAAATTTTGTTTTTACAAGCAATGCTCTGATTACAACACTACAACTGAGTTGTCTGAAGTAAATTCGTTAGCCACATATTTGTCAGCAGCCTCATCATTAATCCAGTTCGTGCCATCAAGTAAATAACGGAATTGGAATTCTGAACCGATAGGAAGTTCTACTGAAGCTTTATATTGACCATCTTTTTGTTTCTTCAATAATGTAGTTGTTGAGTTCCATTCGTTGAACTCACCTACTAAAGCTACTTTCTTTGCATCATTAACAACTTCCGAAGGAAGCGTGAACGTTACTTTACAAACTGATTTAGTTTTAGAAAATTGTTTTACAAGTGCCATTTTGTGAATATTTTGATTTTCGCTACAAAATTATATTATAAAAATCATAAATAGATGATTATCAGTTATTTATATTGAAAAATTCTTCGAAAAATTATATAATATTTACAAATGGTAATATTTTAACCCTTGGTGAATAGGATTTTTCGTAGGTAAATGTGCGGCTTGACATAAAGAATGTCCGTTAGAAAATAGTGGCTTTGCTTTTTCGTTTTATTATTAAACGGGTTTGTTTTTTTTTGAAAATGCCTCAATTTTGGGCATAGTTTTTGCAAAATCATATCTATTACGAAAGTTTCCCAAAAGCAATTTTAGCTACCACGAGAATTTTTTTTATATGAATG
Organism: Cyanobium sp. NIES-981; assembly: GCA_943368815.1. Lineage (GTDB taxonomy): Bacteria > Bacteroidota > Bacteroidia > Cytophagales > Spirosomataceae > Emticicia. The sequence goes on along the minus strand of CALRLS020000005.1, from coordinate 11,572 downwards.
TACTTGGACTGATAAAAGATAAACTTACGGACTCGGTTATTGAAAAAGTCAGCAATTTTCTGGGAGAGCATCCAGAGAATATCAGCCTAGCTTTAGAAAAAGCCGTTCCTACAGTACTTGGGGGGATTATTCAGCATACAACGACTGAAGACAGTGCAGGTAAAGTAATGGATGTTTTGAAAGATGGGGGGCATACAGGAGAAATCCTTGATGATTTGCCCAATCTTTTAGGGAACTTCGACAAAACGCAATTATTGATTACCATTGGTACCAATATATTTAATCATTTTTTGGGTAGTAAAAGTAATGGAATTGTCGAGACGATTTCGTCGTTGAGCAATATCCGTAAAACTTCTGCTTCGTCTTTGGTCGGCCTGGCTACTCCCCTGGTTTTAGGGGCCTTAGGAAAAATAATAGCAAGAGAGGGCATGGGTGTTTCGGGTTTAACCAAATTATTGAACGAACAGAGAGATGCTGTTCTGGCAGCGTTGCCTCCAGTATTGATTAATAAACTGGTTACGAAAGACGAACCTGTCAACAGAAAAACAGCTAAGGAACAGGTGAGAGAAAAGAAAAAAGACCAGGATGTTAATCAGAACCCGAATACTTCGGGTGGAGGACCTGCTGTCTGGATTCCCTGGGCATTATTGGCGTTGGTTCTGATTGCTATTCTGTTTTATGTGTTTAAATACAAAAAGCAACAGGAAACACAGACTCAGGCATTTCCACCGGCTGATTCGACTTCAATAGTATTACCAGATACTACAACATCTATTAAGACAGTACCGACAGATTCTCTGACTATTACTACTCCGGTAGAAAAAATAGTACCGAAGCCTGCTGAAACTAAAGTAGAAGAGAAAAAGCCGGATTTACCAAAGATTGAAACCAAACCTGAGAGTACTACAGAGAATACTAATACGTCAGGTTCTGAGGAATCAGTTAGTGATAAATTAAATAGTAGTAGCTCCTGGATTGCCTTACCGAATCTTAATTTCAGAAAAGGCAGCGCTGAAATAAGCAATAAAGGAGATATAAATGATTTGGTAAGGTTTTTGAAGAACAATTCAAAAGCAAGGATAACCATTGCAGGCGGCTCGCAAAGCAGTGGCAGTACATTAGGAGAAGACAGAGCCTATGCCTTGCGGGATGTTTTATTGGAAAGAGGTGTACGGGAAGGCCAGATTGAAATTCAGTCTAAAACAGTCAATGACCTTAATGCAAAAATTATAGTGAAAGTAAAAAAATAGAGTACAGTAGTGTATAATATCTGCTGATGATTGCTATTGTTATAAAGCCCACGAGTAAAATCGTGGGCATTTTTTATGCAGATAAAGCTTTCAATGCTTGTACAAAAGTGTCCAGTTCGGCAGTTGTCGTATAAACATTGGGAGTAATCCTACAACCTTTTACGGTTGGTGAGTCAATAGCTACAGTCCAGACTTTATATTTTTCCAATAGGGTTTTGGCAAGGTCGCCGGGTTTCATTGTGGCAATACCTACGTTAGCTATACCGCAGGCTCTATGGCTTTCTGCAGGAGTGTTCAGCACTATATTGGGTAAATTTCTTACCTGTTTTGTCCAATATTCTTGTAAATATCTTAAACGGGCTTCTTTTCTATCTCTACCGAGTTTCTCATAGAAATTAATGGCATCAGTAATGGTTAAATCGGTGTGGACAGGGTTAGTGCCTGTATGGTTCAGCTTTCTGATGTCGTCATCTTTATAACCCATATCACCAAACATCTGCCAGAGTTTAGCAATCTTCTCTTTCTTTACATACAATATACCTGTGCCCAGCGGTACGCTCAACCATTTATGCAGGCTACTGCCATAATAATCGCAGTCTAAATCACTTATTTTATAATTGATATGGGCAAGGGCATGGGCGCCATCAACCATTACTTCTACACCTTTTGCATGTGCCATACCACAGATTTTCCTGATTGGCAGAATATGCCCTGTGATATTAATCATGTGGCAAACCATCAGTAAACGGGTTTTTGGGGTGATGGCTTTCTCGTAAACAGATACAATTTCTTCATCAGACTTAGGATGATTGGGTACAGAAACCATTTTGTTTACAATGCCATAGCGACGTGCCTGTAGTTTAAACATATCGAGCATAGCGCCATAATCCTGTTCGGCCATAATCGCTTCATCTCCTGCTTTCCAGTCTATTCCGGCTATGACTGTATCTAACGATTCAGTAGTATTACGCGTAACAATCAGTTCTTCGTCTGAACAGCCTGCTAGTGCGGCGAGTTTTTTTCTTATTTCTGCCTTATCATCAAACTGACGGGTACGCATATAGTAGGAACCCTGAAGGTTGATTTCCTGTACGTGTTCAATGAAATTCTGTAGGGTCTCCTGTGGAGCAATAGAATAATAGCCGTTTTCAAGGTTGACGTAATCAGGCTTGATTTTATAACCACGACGTACCTCTGCCCAGAATTCTTCGTTTCGGGCCGCTTCTTCCGGTGTTTGTGATTGTATTTTATCCAGAGCTTTGTCAAAGCTCCTTCCGAATGCCGGAACAGCCAAAGCCGTTGCCGCAATTGTCTTAATAAACTGACGTTTGTTCATTGATGAAAAAAATTATAGTTTTTTTGGACTGAATCGTCGTGTCATTCCCCTTTAGGGGTCAGGGGTTTTAGTGTCATAAAATACTTTCTTCGCTCTTCCGTCATTTTTTCTATACTATATCTGAGGGCTGTTCTCGGTATTTGACTGATGTTTTTTTCTAAAAACTGTTCTACCTGCCTCACTTCACCTTCTTTAACTTTTTCTCTTTTCCATATTTCCCTGAGCATCCAACCCACTGCTTTGTGAATCAAATCATGCTTATGCGAAAGCAGTATTTCAGCAATTCGGAAAGTATCTTCAAATTGATTTTTGCTGATAAAGTAGCAGCTTGCAATAATAGCTATACGTTGTGTCCAGATATGCCCGCTACGTGCCATGTCAACCAATATATGGCGGTCTTTATCAAACAGATAATAACCTACAATATCACGGGCTGAAAGATCAACCAGGTCCCAGTTGTTGATGCTCGGGATATTTTTCAGGTAAAAATCATAAATGCTTTTCTGTGTATCTCCTTTGGCTTTTTTCATCTGATTCACAAGTATTATTAAAGCTGCCAGGCGATATTCATGAATAGGGTTATTGAGTAAAACCTGTAATTCTTCTAATGATAATGAAGGGTATTTTTTACAGACTTTCCGTAAATCAGGATTAGATATACCAATAAAAACATCTCCTTCTCCATACTGCCCTTTCCCAGTTTTGAAAAACCAGGCAGATGCTTTTGCCCGTTCGGGAGTTGCCACAGCCTGTAATTCTGAAATGAGTTCGTTCATTGAAACGATTTGCGGTTTTTTTTGTTAAATATAGTATATATTTTCGCCACAATTTACACAAAGAGCCACTATGTTATATAATTCTTTTTCGGCAATTGGCTTCATTAAATAGTGCAAGTTCGAGCATTTTGTGTACATTGTGGCAATTCTACTGGAGCAATTAAATGCTTTGATCTTTGAATGTTTTAATAATTTTCTCTAATAATGATAGGAGTAATCGTTGGTACTAATCGTCATAATTCAGCTTCAAAAAAAGTAGGTTTGTATTATCAGAAATTGTTGGCAAGTCTTGGAGCAGAAAGCCAGATTATTGACCTTGCCGAATTGCCGGAGGATTTTGCTTTTTCGGCACTTTATCATAATTATGGTAAAAACGAAGTCTTTAATGAGTTTCAGACAATAGTAGATACTACACATAGATTTGTTTTTATAGTGCCTGAGTATAATGGGTCCTTCCCCGGAGTTTTGAAGACTTTTCTGGATGGCTTACGTTATCCTGATAGTTTTCATTTTAAAAAAGCTGCGTTTGTGGGTGTGTCGTCCGGCGTGCAAGGTAATTCTATGGGATTAGGGCATCTGAGTGATATTATGAGTTACATGGAAACTGATGTACTAGGACTGCGTGTAAAACTAGGCAGAATTTGGGAGCATTTTAATGGAGACGACTTTGTGCCGAGAGACCCTAATGATGCTAAAGCAGAACACGTTTGTCATATTTATAAGAAGTATCTGGAAAGACAGGCCAGAGAATTGATAGTATTTTGAGTGCGAGGATATACAAACCAAGGTAAATCCAATAATCATTTGAATTTCTTCATCATCTTCCATTCCCTACCCGGATTTGTGCTGCGAAAAGTTTCCAGACATTTGCGGTCTTGTAAGGTTACGTAGCAGGTTTTTCCGTCTTTTCCACCGAAACAGATATTGGAGGTGAGTTTGCCTTTCATTTTTACTGTCCGGATTACCTTGCCTTGGGGTGAGACAATGTCAATTGCGCCCAGTCCGTGGCGGGTAATGTAGAGATTGCCTTTCTCGTCGCAGCGCATTCCGTCCATACCGCCGTTATCAAATTTTATCAGCAGGCGTTTATTGGTTAATGTTCCTTGAGGTGTAATATCAAAAGCCCATACGTTTTTCTGAACTGATTCGTTGACATACAATGTTTTCTCATCAGGGCTCAGGTCGATACCATTGGTAGTACCCATGTCTTTTGCTAATAATTCTACCTTGCCGTCAGGACTTACTTTCCAGATTTGCCCTGTACTTTCTTTCCAGTTAGGGTCGCTGCAAAAGATGATACCATTGCTCATAATAGCTAAGTCATTGGGCTGATTCATGCTGGGTTCGTGTGCCAATACGCTTACCTGCCTGGTTTTCAGGTCGACTTTCAGCACATTATGTTGGGTATAATCGGCCACGAAAAAAGTATTTGCTGCACCAAAACGAATGCCATTGCCCACGCTGCCCCCGGGTAAGGTCAGAAAAACGGATGTTTTGCCATCGGGAGTAATTTTAGCAATAGTACCGTCTTTGTTGATGTTCACTGCATAGATATTCCCGTCTTTATCCACCGATGGCCCTTCACAATTATTGGTAAATTCTCCTTCTTTGGTTAAATCAGTGGCAATAAAGGTGGTCTTTTGGGCGAAAATGCATGTGGTGTTTAGTAGAGATAGGACAATGAGGAATATTTTTTTCATGGGATGGGCCAATGTTATATATGCAATTTTGGTAGAGAGGCCAACACGTGGTCTCTACCGAATTCGATGTTAAAAACGCCTATTTTTTACAATTATCCTTCCTACGCGTATCCACAATACCTACTATTTTCCAGCCCTTATCGGTTTTCATCATGGTGAACAGGTCTACACCGCAATGGTTAAATTTATCGTTGACATAGAATTCGTAGGGTGTCCAGGCCATAGCCATTTCGCCATCAATTTTTATGTCGTAAGCTGTTAGTCTTTCATCCAATACCACACCGTCACGTTTGGTGCCGACTGATTTTAACCAGTCAATTATAGCATCTTCCTGTAGTTTTACCACACCCTCTTTATTTTTGCCGATTGATTTCAGGAAGCAGGAAGGATGCAACACCTGCCGGATAAGCGTTGTGTCATTTTTACGCATACCATCAAAAACCTGATTAATGCTGGCTTTGATTTGTTCTTCGTCGGTCTGCGCAAAAGAGGATAGAGTGATTGCTAAAAATAAGATGGTAAATAGTTTTTTCATTGATCTTTTAGGTTTATTGATTGAATTGTATCAAAATTGAGTATTTATACGCTACGATTCACGACTTTTTACGCTAAAATAAGAATATTATCTGCCTTACCTTTGATGCATAAAGTTTGTTATAAAAAACTTTATAGCCATGAAATTTAACCTTGTTCCGAAACATTGATTTGTTGAAAGAACAAAAATCGGCCTTTCGAAAAGAAATCAATATGTGGTTGCCAAACATATTGCGGCCATTTGAAATGTTCTGACAAAGCGTGCCCCAGTGTCAACAGAGACTGGGGCAGTTGTCAAAAGTATCGTTAATCAGGCGGAGTTGCGCTTTCAGTATTATAGATAGTACGTAAAGCCGAACTGGAACGAGTTAACATAATCGAAATTCAGGTATTAGTTGTTTAGTCCTGTTTTTCAAACTTTGGTACTTTACTATCGTATTTCAGGTAATTTCCCGCAACTGTTGCCGCATTGCCAAATCCACACTCAAATGCCTCATCCTGATATACGATAGTAGCACCACCTTCAAAGAAGATAATTTTGAGTTTGCATTTGCCAAACTCGGTGTTTTCATAAATAGCCTGATTACCGTTAAGTTTCAGGGTGATTTTTTCTATAATAGCCTGGTTATAACTTGGGGCACCTCTGATGGCCTGCATTTCTACAATAATTTTATCTTTGCCTGTCTGATTTACGTATAGGCTTCCCGTTCCTGCTTCTTTGCCAAAGCTATAGGCGTAAGTTCCGGTGGTATTGATAGGAGCGGTTTCAATTTTAATTTCCGAAGTCTTTTTTAAAGAGAAATTCATTTCTTTATCACTTCCCGGTTTCGACCAGAACCCTGAGATTTCATCGCCTTTTTTTGTGCCATAATAAATACCCGTTACTTCGGTTTTAGAGTCAAACTCGTGCAATAATACATTGCCATTTTCTAAAGAACCTACCACTTTAATGGCTTGTCCTACTCTCTTATAGACCAAGGTACCATAGATTAGGTCGTGGTCGAAAGTAAGGGTCATTAAAATCGGAATTTTATTATTAATTAAACCATCAAAAGTTTCTTTGGACAAAGAGTTTTGCGCAAAAGAAAAGGAGCTGAAAAGTGAAAAAGACAAAAGAAAAACGCTGAATATTCGCTTTATCATAGAAATAGTTTTTGCTTGGTGATGCAAGATAAGAAATTTATCTTTTCTTTGTAACAGTAAATAAACTCTATTCAAAATGAACACAAAACTTCGTTTCCTAACTATTGCTTTTTTATTAATTTCCACGTTGAGTTTTGCGCAGAAACGCAAAGGAACAAAACTTTTTAATGGTAAAGACCTGACCGGATGGGTGGTATATGGCTCCGAAAAATGGTATGTTGAAGATGGTCTTCTGGTATGCGAAAGCGGCCCTGACAAGCAATACGGTTATTTAGGTACTGAAAAAAAGTATAAAAACTTTGAGCTGACACTTGATTTTAAACAGGAAGCAAACGGCAATAGCGGGGTGTTTTTCCATTCATCTATCGAAGGTACAACTATTACAGGCTGGCAGGCAGAAGTAGCCCCTCCAGGACATAATACAGGTGGTATCTATGAGTCTCATGGCCGCGGTTGGATAATTAAACCGGAAGCCGAAAAAGACAAAGCGCTTAAAATGGGAGAATGGAATACCATGACTGTGAGAGTAGTAGATAATGTAGTAACTACTATTCTGAATGGTACTGAAATGATTAAGCTTGATGATCCGAAAATTGGTGAGAGAGATGGTATCCTTGCATTACAGATTCATAGCGGAGGAGGCATTAAAGTAAAATGGAAGAATATTGTAGTGAGAGCACTTTAAGAAAATACATAATGAAACAGGTCGGATATCATTATCCGACCTGTTTTTATTAAATCTTGTCCAGACCAACCTAAAATTATCAAATCCCTAAACAAATGAAGCAAGAAAAAACTACTTTTCAGTATCTTTTTAGCCTTCCTGTTATTGTTGCTGCCCTCGGTTATTTCGTTGATATTTATGACCTGCAATTATTCGGTATTGTTCGTGTACAAAGCCTTGAAAGCCTCGGGCTAACCAGTAAAGAAGAAATATCATCTGTTGGTACAACTATCATTAATTATCAGATGATAGGACTCCTGATAGGGGGTATTTTGTGGGGTGTGTTAGGTGATAAAAAAGGCAGACTTTCGGTGCTTTTTGGTTCAATTATTACTTATTCCCTTGCTAATATTGCCTGTGGACTAATTCCGCAAATGGATTTTGTTGATAAGATAGAAGCTTATAAATGGCTGCGTTTCGTTGCCGGAGTAGGTCTGGCAGGAGAATTAGGCGCAGGTATTACGCTGGTGTCTGAAGTTTTACCAAAGCACTTACGTGCGATTGGTACTTCTCTGGTAGCGGGAGTTGGATTATGTGGAGCTGTAGTAGCTACTTTTACGGTTAAACTTTCCGGAGACTGGTCAATTGCCTATCTGATTGGTGGGGGACTGGGTGTTGCTCTTTTATTGCTTCGGGTAGGGGTTATCGAATCAGGCATTTATAAAGATGTAGTCGGGAAAAAACATGTAGCGCGAGGGAATTTCTTTTCATTTTTTACCAATTGGGATAGGTTCGTAAAATATATGAAGTGCATAGGTATCGGGCTTCCTACCTGGTTTTGTATTGGTATTCTTACCTATTTCAGTAATGAATTCGGTGAGGCTATGGGTATCACCGAGAAAGTAGATCCGGGTCTGGCCATTATGTGGGCTTATATAGGTATTTCAGTCGGTGATTTCGGTAGTGGTTTCATTAGTCATTTATTCCATTCACGCAAGAAAGCGATAGCAGCCATGATGGGCTTTGCCTTAGTAGGAGTCTTGTTTTTCCTTTTATCGGGAGCGATCAAAAGTCCGAATATGCTCTACGGAGTATGTTGCTGGCTGGGCCTGGGTACCGGCTATTGGGCCATGTTTGTAACGGTAGGTGCGGAGCAATTTGGCACAAACCTTCGGGCTACAGCGGCTACTACTGTACCTAATATGGTGCGTGGTACGGTTGTAATTATGACCATGCTATACAAATTTTTTAAACCTGAGCAAGGCGTTATTGTAGCCGGAGCAATTGTAGGCGCTATATGTTTTGCTATTGGTTTTTATTCTACTCTCACTATTCCTGAAACTCACGGGAAGGACCTGGATTTTCTGGAAGAATAGGTTTTATAGGAAGATATTTGAATCCCGGCGAAGCGATTTGCCGGGATTTTTTTTGGGTGTTTGGGTCGATGATTATTTGTGTTCCGGGTCTTTTCTTTTTATTTACCATTGACCTCTGACCCGGGTTGGCAATCCGTGATGCAGAGAATCAGCATGACTACGTAAAAACCCCTGATGAAATGCGTATTTTTACGCTATGTAAATACCGGGATTCCCACTACTTTTGTCACATACTTATTAGTCATGAAACTAAAGAGCAGAAACTCCTCAGGAGATTCTGCCCACCCTATGAACTCAAAACCCCTTACGCTCAATGACTATAATTTAGTACCCTTAAAAGTGTCTTTGTACGTGCCTTCCTTATATTGCTCGAAAGACTCTTTCTTATAGTTGTCACCTCCTATAAAGGTAATAACCTGATGAAAGGCCTTAGCATCAAGGTAGCCGGGTAGAGGCTGAATCATATTATATTGGGCATCTAAGAAAACCGTGGTAGGGTAACTTAGCTTACCTTGCAATAAAACAATAGCTGCCTGATTAGTGTTATTTTTCTCGTCAAACGCATATTTTACTCCGCCCACTACTAATTCCTGACGCGTTTCGGCGTCCAACTTTACCATATAATAGTTCTTATTGAGATACTCAATTACATCGGGGTTGGTGTAAGTCTGTTTATCCATTACCTTGCACCAGCCACACCATGCCGTATAGACATCAATAATTGTTTTACGCGGCTCTTTCTGTGTGCGGTTATAAGCCTCTTCCAGACTTATCCATTGTATTTCTTTTCCATGCGAAGCAACAGCCGCTCCCTGAGCAAATGTTGTATATGCGCTGATAGTAAACGCTACCAATATCAGAATCTTCTTCATAAACATTATTTTTTATTCAAAAATAACAATTTCCGTACCATCTTACTCATCAGAAAGGATATTTTACAGAGAAAAATACCCCGGCGGTAGCCAGGCGAACTTTACCATAACCTACTTTTCCTAAAGGTGCCTTAAAGAAAGGCTCTGCCTGAAAAGTTAAACGATGGAATATCTGCCGTTCGTATCCGGTAGACAGATTGAATACACCAAAAGGGTATGCCCCTGTTTTACCCTCCCAATTTCTACGCTTGATGTTAGGGTCTGACGGGTTTTCGTAATTATAAATATATTCTTCCTTCAACATTATATAGCTGGTGAATCCTGCTCCTACAAACCAGCGACTATTGGCTTTTTGCGTAATATCATAGCGGATATTGAGCGGAATATCCAACATTTTGCAGGTGGCATCAATATCTTTCAAAGGTGACGGCATTGTCCAGTAACTATTCCATTCATACTGACTCGGTAAGGCATTATAAAGTTTCAGGGATCTGATGACACCCGATTGAATACTCAGGCGATTATTGAAACGGTATTCGATAATGGCTGCCCAGTTATTGCCAACTTTGAAAAAACTGTTTGATGGAATAAAACTAAAGTCGGGTGATAAGGCAAGCCTTATGTTAAGCCCTCTTCTGAATGCCGTATTCTCTCTGGGTTTGATTACAGGTGAGATAAACGGCGACTCAAAATTAATAACAGGCAATTTTAAGTTAATAACAGGCAAATGTGTTGCATGAGATATAGTACGCACCGTAGCCCATTTCGTTTTTTTGATACCATCTACCGAATCTACTATTGAACCCTCGCTTTGAGCCATTGTTTTCAAATCCCTTCCAACTACTTTAGGTGAAACAGGGTTTACTGCTTTAGTTGATGGAGTCTCACTATACGCAGTTCTCTTATCTCTTAGTTTATTGTTTTTAGATATACCGTTTACATTATCTCTTTTTATCTCTTTTGCATCAGTCAGTTGAGATTGGATTCCAGCTTTATCATTTGACACCACTTTGCCTGTTTCTGTCTCCTTATTTACTGTTTCAGATGATTTCACCTCAGCATTACCCGTATTATTTGCCTTCACTTTTTGTACTGATGGTGTTTTCGATATTAAGGCATCCTTGTTATCTGCTTGATTTTGCTTTCTTACCGCAGAAAGAGATTTGCCCGACTTAAGATTATCAGCACTTAATGCCTCGCTGGAGTTCGATTTATCAAGGCTGACCTTATCTGGAGAAACTTTTTCTTCCGGAACTTTAATGTTCGAAGCCGGTGCTTCTTTTGCAGTATTTTTATTCTCTGTATCTACTTTATCTGTTGCTACATTATTTTTGTCGACCTTTTCCGCTTGTTTCAATATATTTTCCTTTTGCTTGTCTTTTGTTTCACCTATTGCTTCAGACGGTTTTCTTAGTACGAAGTAAGTTCCTGTAATCAGCAATAATAACACAATCACTATAGGCAGCACCCACTTTCTCAGAGGATTGCCGCCTACGCCCGGGCTTGATGATGGCATTGTGGCCGCATCAAGTTTTTTACTCATTTTGTTCCATGCTTCAGGGTCAAAGTCGATGCCACTCTTTTCAGCAGAATCTCTGAAAAGGTCATCAAACTCATCATCCGATAAATCATGTATGTTTTTGCTCATTTTATTTTTAGGCTTCCACCGCGGATAGCCTGTTAATTTTTATTGTCAGTCAATGCACTGTCCATTTTCATAATCATTTTGCGGAGTGCCTCTCTTGCGCGTGATAAATTTGATTTTGATGTGCCTACCGAAATCTGCAATTGCTGCCCAATTTCTTCATGCGAATACCCGTCAATTACAAATAAGTTAAATACCATTCTATAGCCCGATGGTAATCGTTTCACAAGTTCCAGTAATTCGTCATGATTCATTTGACTCAAAGCATTAGCATCA